>JAGBWW010000020.1 GCA_017629595.1 Clostridia bacterium
ATTTCGTCATATTTCATGATTTCGGCGTGGCCTCTCAATGCCATAACCATTGTGATTGCGGCTGTCAAGGTTGTCTTGCCGTGGTCAACGTGACCGATTGTGCCGATATTGACGTGGGGTTTCGTTCTGTCAAATTTAGCTTTTGCCATGTTTGTTTAATCCTCCTAACTAACTTTTTGTAAGTTAAAATTTCAAAATTTTTTCAATATAGTTATTATATATTATTTTTTTTGTTTGGTCTAGTCTTTTAGACTAGATAATTTTTACTTGTTGAGCAATTTTTTGCTTAATGCTTCGTTGACTTGTGCAAAGTGAGAGAACTGCATCGTGAAGTTGCCTCTGCCTTGTGTCTTGCTTCTTAAGTCGGTTGCATAACCAAACATTTCTGCCAAAGGCACAAATGCACGAACAACTTGTGTGCCGTTTACGTTTTCTACACCTGTCAAATTGCCACGACGTGCTGAAATATTGCCCATTACGTCGCCAACGTAATCGTCGGGAACCATAACTTCCACTTTCATCATTGGTTCAAGCAATACGGGAGATGCCTTTGCTTCGGCTTCTTTAAATGCCATAGAACCGGCAATTTTGAAAGCCATTTCGCTGGAGTCAACAGGGTGCCAACTGCCACCTGTAACCGTTGCTTTGAAGTCAATTGTTTGGAAACCAGACATTGCGCCACTTTTGGAGGCTTCTTCAATGCCTGCTTTGATTGCGGGAAGATATTCCTTGGGTACGTCGTTGTCACGAGTTTTGTCTTCAAAAACAAAGCCTGAGCCTGCTTCAAGAGGTTCAATGGTCATAATGACGTGACCATATTGACCTTTACCACCCGATTGACGTGCATATTTCATATCGCTTGTTGCGCTTCTTGTGATTGTTTCTCTGTAGGAAACTTGGGGTTTGCCAACGTTTGCTTCTACTTTGAATTCACGGAGCAATCTGTCAACGATAATTTCCAAGTGCAATTCGCCCATACCTGCGATGATGGTTTGTCCCGTTTCGGCATCGTGATAGGTCTTGAAAGTGGGATCTTCGTCTGCCATTTTCAAAAGGGCTGCCATCATTTTTTCTTCGCCTGCTTTTGTTTTGGGTTCAATTGCAATCTTGATAACAGGTTCGGGGAAAGTCATACTTTCCAAAACCAAGGCATGCTTTTCGTTGCACAACGTGTCGCCTGTGCGAGATTCTTTCAAACCGACGACTGCGACGATTTCGCCTGCGTACGTTTCTTCAATTTCGGCACGTTGATCAGAGTGCATTTGCAAAATTTTTGCAATACGTTCTCTTTTGCCTCTTGAAGAGTTGTAAACGGTCGTGCCGACTTTGAGTGTGCCGGAATAAACTCTTAAATAGGAAAGTTTACCAACGAAGGGGTCTGCAACGATCTTGAAGCACAATGCTGCAAAAGGTGCATCATCGTCCGTTTTTGTTGCAATTTCTTTTTCTTCATCGTCGGGGTCAAAACCAACCATTGCGTCAACGTCCAAAGGAGAAGGCAAATATTGGCAAATTGCATTAAGCAACAATTGTACACCCTTGTTTTTGTATGCTGTGCCACAAAATACGGGGTTTACTTTGTTTTGACATACTGCTTTGCGCAAATTTGTCTTAATTGTTTCAACGGACAAGTCGCCTTCTTCAAAATATTGGTTGATAATGTCTTCGTCGTCTGCACAAAAGTCTGCAATAAAATCTACAACGTCTTGGTGAGCCTTTTCCACTTCGCCTTCCATGTCGGCAGGAATTGCCGTTTCTTCATAGTTCAAGCCTGTGGAATCTTTCCAAACGTATGCTTTCTTTTCAATTACGTCAATGATGCCTTTGAAAGTTTCACTTTTACCGATGGGCAATTGGACGGGCAATGCATTTGCATTGAGTCTTTCTTTCATCATATTTACGACGTTGTAGAAGTTGGCGCCGGGAACGTCCATTTTGTTTACAAAGGCAATGCGAGGTACGCCATAGTTGCTTGCTTGACGCCAAACGGTTTCACTTTGGGGTTCTACGCCACCTTTAGCACAAAAGACGGCTACTGCACCGTCCAAAACACGCAAAGAACGTTCTACTTCTGCTGTGAAGTCAACGTGACCGGGCGTGTCAATGATGTTGATGCGATAGTCGTTGTTTGTGTATTGGTCCTTCCAACTGACGGTGGTTGCTGCCGAACCGATAGTGATGCCTCTTTCTTGTTCTTGCACCATACTATCCATTACGGCAGTACCTTCGTGAGTTTCGCCAATTTTTCTTATTTTACCAGAAAAGAACAAAATTCTTTCGGTAGTTGTTGTTTTTCCTGCATCAATGTGCGCCATAATACCGATGTTGCGCACTAAATGAAGAGGGTATTGTCTAGGCATATGCTAAACTCCTATTACCAACGGAAATGTGCAAATGCTTTGTTTGCTTCTGCCATTTTGTGAACGTCTTCTTTCTTTTTGTAAGCACTACCTGTGCTGTTTGCTGCGTCCATAAGTTCGCCAGCAAGTCTTTCAGCCATATAACGTTCGCTTCTTTTTCTTGCATAACTAACCAACCAACGGATTGCCAAAGTTTGTCTTCTTTCGGGGCGAATTTCCATGGGTACTTGGTAGTTGCTACCACCAACACGTCTGGCTTTAACTTCCAAAACAGGCATCAAATTGTTGATTGCTGTGTTGAAAACTTCGATGGGTTCGTTGCCGGTTTTTTCTTTAATAATATCAAATGCACTGTACACAATATCTTGTGCTGTGCCTTTTTTGCCGTCTTGCATGACTTGGTTGATAACTTTGGATACAACCTTGGAGCCATATACAGGATCGGGAAGTACGTCTCTTTTAGGAACACCATTTCTTCTGGGCATTGTAAAATTCCTCCTTTACATTTTTTTTTGTTGATTTTTGTTTTTTAGATACAGCCAACTCGACGGATTTCTCCGGAGAACCTTCTGCATTTTTTGCATACTGCTCTATCGTGAATGTCAAAAATTAACAAATTCAGACAATCACTTATTGAACTGTAAACTGTGTGACTCAAAAGTTTATTTATTATTTTTTGGGTCTCTTGGCGCCGTATTTGCTTCTGGATTGTCTTCTCTTTTCGACACCAGCAGTATCCAACGTGCCACGGATTACGTGGTAACGAATACCGGGAAGGTCACGAACTCTTCCGCCACGAATAAGGACAACCGAGTGTTCTTGCAAATTGTGACCTTCGCCAGGGATATAGCACGTGCCTTCCTTGCCGTTGGTACGACGAATTCTGCAAATTTTACGCATAGCAGAGTTAGGTTTTTTGGGTGTTGTTGTCGTAACGGACAAGCATACGCCACGTCTTTGAGGGCAAGCGTCCAACAAAGGTGTTTTGCTTTTGACTTGTTCTCTTGTTCTGCCTTGTTTAATCAGTTGATTGATTGTTGCCATTTTTTTTCCTCCTTTCAATAGTAATTGTCTGAATCCAAGTGTAAACCAAGGATATTGTATAATAAAAGGTAACCGTTTAAGTTTAGCCCTTTATTTCTAGTAGTAAACCCACCACTCCACATTTTACATCAAGTTGGTACTTTTTAGCAAACTCTTGAGCGGTGTTATTGGAAAAAATTTTTATTTTTTTTTTCCTTTGCCAGCATTTTTATCTCATTTTTGTAATTTTCGTCGGCATCGGTTGCCAACCAAATTTCTTTAAGCCTGCCGGCTTTGGCTTCTTTTATGACCTGACGCTTGCCCAAAACTACTTTGGGCAAGACGTCACAGTCTTTATTTTTGTTATTGTTCATCTTGTTCAATTACCAATTCTTCTGCTTGGTATTCTTCTTGTTCTTGTTTTACAACGGGAACAAGTTGAGTTTCACGATATTCTTTGAAACCTGTACCTGCAGAAATAAGTTTACCAATGATGACGTTTTCTTTCAAACCAAGCAAATAGTCTTTCTTGTTTTTGATTGCTGCTTCCGTCAAAACGCGAGGCGTTTCTTGGAAAGATGATGCCGACAAGAAACCATCTGTGGAAAGAGCTGCTTTTGCAATACCTTGCATGATACGTTGTGCCGTTGCAGGTACGCCACCGTTTTGCAATGCCTTTTGGTTGGCTTCGTCAAACGTCAAAAGGTCAACCTTTTCGCCGGGCAACAAGTCTGTGTCGCCTGCGTCCAAAACCAAAACTCTTCTGAGCATTTGTCTGATGATGACTTCAACGTGTTTGTCATCAATTTCAACACCGTTGACACCACGATAGGTGACTTGAACTTCGTCAAGCAAGTATTCTTCTGCTGCGTTAAGGCCTTTGATTTGCAACAATTCTTTGGGATCAATGGGACCTTCTGTCAAAGCATCACCACTGTTGACTCGTTGACCGTCTTGGACTTTAAGTCTGCTGGAATAAGGAATTTTGTTGTAAATCTTTTCTCTGCCATTGTCGTCCATAACGGAAACAATGCGTTTGTTGCCTTTTGTTTTGACGCTGACTGTACCACTGATTTCGGAGATTGTTGCGCATCCTTTGGGTTTGCGTGCTTCAAACAATTCAACGACGCGGGGCAAACCTTGCGTGATGTCGTCTGCTGATGCAACACCACCGGTGTGGAATGTTCTCATTGTCAACTGTGTACCGGGTTCGCCAATGGATTGGGCTGCGATGACACCAACTGCTTCGCCCTTTTGGACGGGACGGCTGTTTGCCATATTTTTGCCGTAACATTTTGCACAAATACCCGTTTTGCTCTTACACGTCAAAACTGTACGGATGTACATTGCGACAATTTCAATACCATCGTTTTTGAGTGCTTTGATGCTATCCAAAATTGCAGGTGTAATCATTTCGTCGTAACCGCACAAAACTTCGCCTGTTTTGGGATTGCACAAAGGCAATTGTTGTTGATAGTCAAAATAGGTTTCTACTTTGCCTGTTTCAAGGTCTTTTACCTTGTAACCACCAATGTAGTATTTACCGATAATTCTATCGTAGAAGTTTTCAATGATGGAGTTCTTTGCAGAACCTCTGATTTCTTCCACCCATCTACCAACGGGTCTGCTACCTTTGCAACAGTCGTCTTCGGTGATGATGACTTGGTGAGAAACGTCAACAAGTCTTCTTGTGAGGTAACCGGAGTCTGCCGTTTTCAATGCAGTATCTGCCAAACCTTTTCTACCACCGTGGGAAGAAATGAAGTATTCCAATACGGACAAACCTTCTCTAAAGCAAGATTTGATGGGCAATTCAATGGTTTTACCCGTTGTGTCTGACATCAAACCACGCATACCACAAAGTTGTACCAATTGTGATACGTTACCACGAGCACCGGAGTCGTTCATCATCTTGATGGGGTTGTCTGATTCAAATTGACCTTTGACTGCGTTTGTAACTAGTTCAAATGCTTTGGACCAAACGTCAACGATTGCTTTGTGACGTTCTTCTTCTTGCAAGAAACCGTCTTCGTAGTTTGTTTCAATGTCGTCAACTGCACTTTCGGCTCTTGCCAAAATTTCGGATTTTGCTTGAGGAACGTGCATATCAAATACGCTTGTCGTCAAACCGGAAATGGTACTGTACTTGTAACCCAATGCTTTGATGTTGTCCAACATGGTGGCTGTTACGCTTGTGCCATATTGGTTGAAACATGCTTCAACAATTTTGGACAAATTCTTTTTGGAACCTGCAAGGTGTTCTCTTCTTGCAATCATTTCGTGAGTGAGTTCTACGGAAATGCCCAATTTGTTGCAATGTTCTTCGTCAACAGGATTGAAACTTGCTTTGGTGCCGTTTTCCAAATCGTAAGGAGGAAGGGCTTTGAACAAAATCATTCTGCCAACCGTCGTGAGCATGTATTTTTTCAACAATTGTTGGACGGGACATTCTGTTTTGCTGATTTCTTCGTACAATTTTGCACGGCCTTCTTCTGTGTTTGCGATGGGACGTTTGACCAAAATCAAGGTTTGCAACTTGATGTCTTTTGCGACGTATGCCAAGTATGCTTCGTCAAAGGAAGAATAACGGTGATATTGGCTGAATTTTTCCAATTCGCTAGCAGTTTCGTCAACAACGACGTCTTCTACCGTGGAAAGGTAATAGCAACCCAAAATCATGTCTTGTGTGGGAGATACGATGGGTTTGCCGTCAGACAACTTCAAAATGTTGTTTGCTGCAAGCATCAAGTATCTTGCTTCCGTTTGTGCTTCCAAACTCAATGGAACGTGTACTGCCATTTGGTCGCCGTCAAAGTCGGCGTTGAATGCAGGACATACCAAGGGGTGCAATTTGATTGCTCTGCCTTCAATCAAGACAGGTTCAAATGCTTGAATGGACAATCTGTGCAACGTGGGAGCACGGTTGAGCATTACGGGGTGTTCTTTGATAACGTTTTCCAAGATATCCCATACTGTTGCGTCGGCTCTTTCTACACGTTTCTTTGCAGATTTTACGTTGTGGCATTGATTGGTTTGTACCAACTTTTTCATTACGAAAGGTTTGAACAATTCCAATGCCATTTCTTTGGGAATACCGCATTGGTGCATCTTAAGTTCGGGACCGACAACGATAACCGAACGACCGGAATAGTCAACACGTTTGCCCAACAAGTTTTGACGGAAACGACCTTGTTTACCTTTGAGCATACTTGTCAAAGATTTGAGTTCTCTACTGCCTGAACCAGATTGAGGACGTTTTGCACGACTGTTGTCAATGAGGCTGTCCACTGCGTCTTGAAGCATTCTCTTTTCGTTGTTGAGCAACGATTCGGGAGCATTCATATCAATCAAGCGTTTGAGACGGTTGTTTCTGTTGATAACTCTTCTGTACAAGTCGTTGAGGTCGCTTGCTGCGTATCTGCCACCATCCAATGGTACCATGGGACGCAAATCGGGAGGCAATACGGGCAATACTGTCAAAACCATCCATTCGGGCTTGTTGCCACTGCGACGGAAAGCTTCCACGATGTCCAAGCGTTTCATCAACGTTGTTTCTTTGCTTTCTTTATCTTTGTTCTTTTTCTTTTTGAATTGTGCACGAAGTTCTTCGGCTTCTTTGTCCAAATCAATGTTTTGCAACAATTCTCTTACACTTTCGGCACCTGTGCCTGCACGGAAACATTTGTTGTAACCGTATAATCTTTGGAAACCACGAAGTTTGTCAATGGAAATCATTCTCTTGTATTTCAAGGGAGATTTTGTGATTGTTTCAACAACTTCATACATTTGTTCGTGTGCAAATTCGGTAACGAAAGACACGTCTTTGCCCAATGCGTCTGCGACGACGTTTGCAATTTCTACTTTCAACAAATCTTCAACTTCGTCTTGACCTTCTTGTTTTTCCGTCAAAATGGAGCAAACAACGTCGGCAATTTTGTAACAATCGTGGCAAGAGGAGATCGTTTTGCAAATTGTTGTCAAAGTGTCTTGATCGCCTTTGTTTGCCAATGCGGATTTCAATTCTTCGTTGACGTCACTGGACAACAATGCTTGAAGATATTCGTCAAGATTGTCACCGTTTACGTTTCTTGCAATAACTTGGGCAATTTGTTCGCCAAGCACGACGCCACTTTGGTGAATATATTTTGCCAATGCACGTGCTTTTGTGATGGCTACAAATTCTTTTTCACAAGATTCGCCTTTGAGTGTTGCTTTGAAATCTTCATATTGACTTTGAGAGATGACTGCGCCCACTTCAATTGTGGAAGGCAAACCAATTTCTTCTTTTGTCAAAATGACGTATTCTTGGAAGTTGACAAGTGCTTCCAAATCTTTGGGGGACATACCCAAAATGAGACCCATACGGGAAGGAACGCCACGCAAGTACCAAATGTGTGATACGGGTGCGGCAAGTTCAATATGACCCATTCTTTCACGGCGTACCTTTCTTTTTGTTACTTTGACACCGCATTTTTCACAAACGATACCTTTGTAACGGATGCGTTTGTATTTGCCACAGTGACATTCCCAGTCTTTGGTGGGTCCAAAGATTTTTTCACAGAAAAGACCGTCTTTTTCGGGTTTTTGAGTACGATAGTTGATTGTTTCGGCTTTTGTTACTTCGCCAAAAGACCATTCTCTGATTTTTTCAGGGGAGGCAATACCGATTTGGATAGATGCAAAATCGTTCATAATTCCTTGTTTGGAAATATTTGTCGATTTCAATGCGGATACGGATTGAACTTCTAAACCTTTATTGATAGACATTTGCATTTACCTCCTTATTATTCTTCATCCTCGGAGCTGTTGAATAAATCTCCAAGGTCAAACAATGATGCTTCTTGTTCTTCTTCTTCGTTTTCTTTTGCGTCAAACAAGTTTTCAACGGAGAAGATGTCGTCCACGTCTGCCGTGTCAATGTCGGCTGTGTTGATTTGATCCAAATCCAATTCGTCACTGTCAACAAAGCTGTGCATTGCTTCTTTCTTTTGTTCGGCTTCGGCAAGAACCGTTTCGTTGTAATCAGACTCGTCGTCTGTTGCATCACGAATAACAATTTCTTCGCCGTCTTGGGACAAGACTTTGATATCCAATGCCAAGGCTTGTAATTCTTTTACCAAAACTTTGAATGCTTCGGGAACGCCGGGATCGGCAATGTTGTCGCCGTTGACAATGGCTTCGTACGTTTTTACTCTACCAACCATATCGTCCGATTTGATTGTGAGGACTTCTTGCAAAACGTTGGCTGCGCCGTATGCTTCCAATGCCCAAACTTCCATTTCACCGAAACGTTGGCCACCCATTTGGGCTTTACCACCCAAAGGTTGTTGTGTAACCAAAGAGTAAGGACCAATGCTTCTTGCGTGGATTTTGTCGTCAACCAAGTGAACCAATTTGAGCATGTACATATAACCAACGGTTACACGGTTTTCAAAAGGTTCGCCCGTGCGACCGTCAAACAATTGGACTTTGCCGTCCACTTTGCCTGTTTCGGGGTTGACCATGCCCATTTCGTTGAACAACTTTTTGATGTCTTGTTCGGTTGCACCGTCAAAGACGGGTGTGCATACTTTCCAACCGAGCATTTTCGCTACCAAACCCAAGTGGACTTCCAAAACTTGACCGATGTTCATACGGGAAGGAACGCCCAAGGGGTTGAGTACGATTTGCAAAGGTGTGCCGTCTGCCATGAAAGGCATGTCGGCGACAGGTAAAATGCGAGAAACGACACCCTTGTTGCCGTGACGACCTGCCATCTTGTCACCAACGGAGAGTTTTCTCTTTTGTGCAATATATACACGGACAAGTTTGGTTACGTCTGCGGGGAGTTCGTCTTTGTTTTCTCTTGTAAATACTTTTACGTCAACAACGATACCTGCTTCGCCGTTGAGTACGCGCAAGGACGTGTCACGAGTTTCGGCGGCTTTTTCCGAGAAGATTGCTCTCAACAATTTTTCTTCGGGTGTAAGTTCTGCTTCTCCCTTGGGAGTGAGTTTACCTACCAAAATGTCGCCGGGACGGACTTCTGCGCCAATACGAATAATGCCGTTTTCGTCCAAGTTTTTCAACATATCTTCGCCAACGTTGGGAATTTCACGTGTGAAAATTTCAGGTCCGAGTTTTGTTTCACGACATTCAATTTCGTGTTCTTCAATGTGGATGGACGTGAAGACGTCGTCTTTGACCAATTCTTCGGAAATCAAAATTGCGTCTTCGTAGTTGTAACCTTCCCAAGTGGTGAAACCAATGAGAATGTTTCTGCCCAATGCAAGTTCGCCACCTTCTGTGGAGTGGCCGTCTGCCAATACGTCACCAACTTTTACCGTGTCGCCTACTTTTGCCAAAGTCTTTTGGTTGATGCAGGTGTTTTGGTTGGAACGGACAAACTTTTTGAGGGAATATTCGTGGTCTTTGCCAAGGTTGTCTTTTACGACAATTTTGCCTGCAGATGCGCTTGTTACAACGCCGTCTGTTGCACTTGTTACCATGACACCACTGTCGTATGCAATGCGTTCTTCAATGCCTGTTGCAACGATAGGTGCTTCGGGTTTGAGAAGAGGAACTGCTTGACGTTGCATGTTGGAACCCATCAATGCACGGTTGATATCGTCGTTTTCCAAGAAAGGAATAAGACTGGTTGCAACCGAAACGAGTTGTTTGGGCGTTACGTCCATAAAGTCAACTTCTTCGGGAGAGCATTCCAAAATTTCTTCTCTTCTACGGCAGACAACACGGTCTTTTGCAAAGTGGAAATCATCGTCCAAAGGTTGGTCTGCTTGTGCGACGGTGTATTTGTCTTCTTCGTCGGCAGGAAGGTAAACGACTTTGTCCGTAACAGTGTTTGTTGCTTTATCCACAACGCGGTAAGGTGCTTCAATAAAACCGTATTCGTTGATGCGAGAATAACCTGTCAAAGACGTGATAAGACCAATGTTTTGACCTTCGGGTGTTTCAATGGGGCACATTCTTCCGTAGTGAGTGTAGTGAACGTCACGTACTTGGAAGGTTGCTCTTTCTCTATTGAGACCACCACGACCAAGGGCGGAAAGTTTGCGCTTGTGTGTCAATTCGGCAATGGGGTTGGATTGATCCATAAATTGGGACAATTGGGAACTGCCGAAAAATTCTTTGATGGAAGAAGAAACGGGTCTTACGTTGATGAGAGATTGGGGAGTTGCTTTGTCCGGGTCTTGGACTGCCATTCTTTCGCGAATAACTCTTTCCAAACGAGCAACGCCCATTCTGAATTGGTTTTGCAACAATTCGCCAACCGAACGAACACGTCTGTTTGCCAAGTGGTCAATGTTGTCAACAAAGCCAATGCCGTGTTTTAAGTTGAGGTTGTAGTTGATTGTAGCAATTACGTCTTCTCTCGTGATGTGTTTGGGGGTGAGCTTGTCTCTATTTTCGTGGATGAGAGCAATTTTTTCGTCAACGGAAAGGTCTTTGTCCAAAATGCTGTGCAATGCCAACAAGTTGACGTATTCCGTGATGGGACGTACTTCGTCTTTGGAGAAATCAATTCCTGCAAAGTCGGGGTCGGAACTCAAATAGTAGTTGATGTCAACCGTGTTGTTGCCCAAAACTTTTACACGACTTCCGTCACGGCCGTAAACGTAAACTACGTTGTTGCCACTGTGTTGGATGTCGTATGCAATTTCTTCCGTGATATATGTGCCTTCTTCGTATTTGCCTTTGAAGCCTTGCACTGCTTCGGCAAGCGTGCATTTTTCAATGCGCAATGCCAAAGATAATTTTTTGTTGAATTTGTAACGGCCGACACGTGCAATGTCATAACGTTTGTTGTCAAACAACAAGTCTTCCAACATTCTTCTTACCGATTCGTCTGTGGGGACTTCGCCGGGACGCAAGCATTTGAAGATTTCAATCAATGCTTCTACTTGGTTGGAGGAAGAATCTTTGAGCAACGTGTTGGTCAACGTGATGCCAAAGGAAATCAAGAATTGGTTGCGAAGTTGTTTGCTTCCGTCTGCAATTTCGTTTTCCATAAAGAATTTGAATTCTTCATCTTCTTTTTTGGCTTCTTTGTCTTGTGTGGATTCGCCGTTTGCATTGTCACGACGAACTTCTTTTTTCCATTTGTCTTTGTTGTTGCGAACGTATTCTTTCCATTCTTCACCACTTCTCAAGTCTTGTTTGTGTGCTTGATAAAGTTGTTCCAAAACGGAAGAAATTTGTTCTGCTTGACAAGAGCAAAGTTGTGCCAAAGCATTTGTGATGCTTTCGCTCAATGCCGAACGGAAATGTCTAAGTGCCAAACGAAGTTGTGCATAGTTAAATTGGATTTCGTTTGCGTTGTCTTCATTGATTCCGTCAACAACTGCACTGTGCAATGCACCAACGAATTCTGCATTTGCTTTGTACGACCAAAATTCAACTTGCTTTTGAACAAGATATTGTTCATCCAAAAGACGTGCCAAAACGTTTTCGTCAGAACTTAAACCAATTGCTCTCAACAAAATTGTCATGGGCAATTTTTTGTTTTTGTCAATATGGACGTACAAAACGTCTTTGTCGGTGTCATGTTCAAATTCCAACCATGCACCACGCATAGGAACGATTTGTGTATTGTATTGAGGTGCGCCACTCTTCTTTTCCGGTTCGTCCGAACAGTAGATGCCGGGAGAGCGAACAATTTGCGAAACAACAACACGTTCGGCACCGTTGATGATGAAGGAGCCTGTGTCTGTCATTTTGGGGAAATCGCCCATGAAAACTTCTTGGTCAATAACTTCGCCCGTGTCTTTGCGAGTAAGACTGACTTTGATTTTCAAAGGAGATGCGTACGTTGCATCACGCAAACGACATTCTGCTTCGGAATATTTGGGAGCAGAATCCATTGACAATTCCTTAAATTCCAAAGAGAAGTGCTTGGAATAGTCCTCAATGGGAGAGAAATCGTCAAATACTTCACGCAAACCTTTTTCAATAAAGGATTGGTAAGATTTCTTTTGCACTTCGACAAGGTTGGGCAAATTAAATTCTTCAAACTTGCTTTGAATTTTGGAGAATACAACTCTTTCGTGAGTGCCAAATTTTCTCGTTTCTTTTAAACGTGCCATTGGTTTACCTCTTTTTTTTGTTTTTTAAAATTTGTTAAAACCTGTTGCAATTTATCAAAATATGTGTTATGGTTTTGCACGTAAACGCATATTTTGTCCTCTCTTTTGGTTATGGAAAGAGGGGCTTTATTTTTTGCCGAAAATACGACATTTGTTATTATAATACACTTGCCGTCAATAGTCAACGTAAATACTTTGTTTGGGTTTAAAAAAAAATTTACTGAATATTTTTTCATTTTTGACCATTTTTGTCTCTTTTCGCTGAAATTGACTGTTGAATTTTAAATGCGTTTGTGGTACACTAAGAAAAAAAGGATTTTTACAATATGCGCTTGGATAAGTTTTTGAAAGTAGCAAGAATATTAAAAAGACGCACCATTGCCAACGAAGCGGCTTCTGCCGGGAAAATTGAGGTAAACGGTCGCGTCGCAAAGCCCTCGGCAAAACTTTCGGTGGGGGATATTGTTGCCGTGCATTTTGCAAGTGGAAAACTTGTTTTTGAAGTTTTGGATTTGAAAGAAACGGTTAAAAAAGACCAAGCGCAATTGTTGTACAAGGTGATTGCACAATGAAATCGGCAATTATCGTAGGCGCAGGTCAAAGCGTACGCTTTGGCGAAAATAAACTTTCCCTCAACCTTTTAGGACAGACGGTACTTGAAAAAAGCGTGGCTTTATTTTTCGGTATTGCCGACCAAATTATTTTGGTGACTGCAACAGGCACAGAACGAATTGACGGTGTGGAAGTGGTTAAAGGCGGTAAAACCCGTCAACAATCGGTGTTGGCTGGTCTTTCCGTAGCCCGTGGGGACGTTGTTGCAATTCACGACGGAGCAAGACCTTTTTGCTCCAAAGAGTTGGTACAAAAACTTTTTGACGAATGCACCACTTTCAAAAGCGCAGTGCCTTTTGTGGACTGCCGTGATACGGCTTATCTTGACGACAAACCCATTGACAGAAGTTTGATTAAACTTGTGCAAACTCCACAAGTGTTTGACAAAGCCAAATTGGCGTCCGCATTTGAAAACTGCCAAGACGAAACGGATGAAAGCAGTTTGTTTTTCAAAAAGTTTGGTACCGTTCACTTTGTCAAGGGAGAAATTTCCAACACGAAAATTACCACCAAGGAAAACCTGCCCATTTATAAAGTTGGAACAGGATATGACATACACAAATTTCAAAAGGGACGTGGCATCGTCCTTTGTGGTGTAAAAATTGATTTTGATAAATCTTTTGTGGCGCACTCGGACGGCGACGTGGCAATTCACGCAGTTATGGACGCAATTTTGTCTTGTTGCAACCAAAAGGACATTGGACACCTTTTCCCCGACAACGACATGCAATATCACAAAATAGACAGCACAAAGCTTTTGAGCAAGGTGTGTGATATTCTTTGGGGTATGGACGGAGTTGTCAATTCTTTGAGCCTTTCCATCGTGGCACAACAACCCAAACTTGCACCTTACGTTGACAAAATGAAGCAAACGCTTTCCACCCTTTTGCAAGTGGACGAAAGTCAAGTGGGAATCTCTGCCACCACTGCCGAAGGAATTGGAGAAATTGGCGAAGGCAAAGCCCTTGCCGTGCACGCAACCGTTTTGTGCAGTTTTGTAAGAAAATAATATTTGAAATAAAAAACCCACGATAACTCTTTTGAGTTTTCGTGGGTTTTTGTTTGTGAGTTTTTTGCTTTTGTTTTTTGAAATGGTAAAGGGTAAACCTGTTTTTTTCAATCAAACCAAACCGTTTAATCCTTTGCAAAAAAAATTATTTTTGCTTGTTTTTTCTTCCGTTTTTCTTTTCCAACTTAGCTTGGCGTTTTGCTTCCTTTTCTGCCAAAATTCGTGCCTCCTCTTTGTCCTTTTCAATTTCGGCATCAACCTTTTCGCTGTGAAATTCTTCCAACAAAACTTCGGGGTTTTCAATGTGGAATTTCAAACCTTTGAGCGCCTTGGAAATGGCGTAACCGTCGCAAATGCGCTCGTCAATGGACAAGCCCATGGGGAGCATCAAGCGTTTTGTGATTTCGCCGTTTTCGTCCACCACCGCTTCCCATTGCTCTTTGCCAATGGTGAAAAACAAACTGATTGTGCCAAAGTCATAACAATGGTGAGCAACGGCATCCATTTTGAGCGATTTCAAGTTTGCCAACCAAAACGACGAGTGGAAAGGACTAACTTCTTTAATGAGTTTGAGAAAACGATTCTTTTTGTCGCTTCGTTTCAAAAACTTTACGCCTGCACGCATTGCAAACATAGGCAAACCTGACAACAAGTTTGCCATTTGGGTGGCGTCGCTGTCGTTGGCAGGGTTGCGCAACAAAGCAATTTCGTCGTCAATGGACTTTTTGATTTGCGCAATGGTTTCGTTTCCGTTGAATACTTTTCGCACTTGTTCTTCAAGAGAGTCATAGTCCAACTTGGTTTTGATGGTGAAGCAAGACGTTATTTTGTAGTTTTCGTACAATCTGCCGTTCATAACGTAACGGTTGAGGTGGGGAAAACGTGCCAAGCAACGGACGATTGCCGACAACACAACGTCCATATATGTATAAGTGATGCCCGTTTCTTGACGTTGTTCTGCAATGAACTTGTCAATTTTGGTGCAATCCAATTTGATAAAGGAAAAGTTGGTTGCATCGTATCTGTGGGGCATAACTTGTAAAATCATTTTAAAAATGGGATCGGTGGGCACTTCAAATGCGCCAATTCTCTTTTTTGCCATAGGAAAACCTCCGTTTGACTTATTATACCATATTTCAAAATACTTAACAAGTGTTAAATAAAAATAAAAAGAACAGTCGATTGACTGTTCTTTTTGTAGTTTAGAATTTTGAAACGTCTTCGCCAAGATATTGCAAAAGGGCTTTCTTCTGTTGGCCAAACTCTTGTTGTGTTTGGTCGTTGCACAAGGAAACAATTTGTTCTTGCGCTTGTTTTGTAAGACGATAACGTGTGGCAATAAATACGCCAACCAACAAAATTACGATTGGAAGCAAAGTTATGGCAAGTCTTATTGCAAATTGCGCCATGTCGCCTTGCGCCAAGGGTACAAGTTGAACGTTTTGTCCAACCGTTGCCTTGTAAATGGAGTCATAATAGTTTTGCTGGGC
>JAGBWW010000021.1 GCA_017629595.1 Clostridia bacterium
AAGTGCAAAAGGGCTGGTTGGTTGCAAAACAGTATGAAAGTAGGAGGTGCAACGGACACTTGCGTGGCGTATTTTATCTTGCCACGACGACCACGAACGGACGGGGGTTCTACTGCGCAAATTGCGTCGGAAATTACGTCGTTGAGTACGCCCGTGGTGGCTCTGAAATGAGATTTTTCGTAAACGTAATCCACCATTTCAATGACCTTGTTTACACGTTGTCCCGTCTTTGCCGAAGTGGTTATAAATTTGAAATAGTCCATAAAGGCAAGGTCTGCTTTGAGTTTGTCTTCAAACTGTTTTACGGTGTAGGTATCCTTTTCAATGAGATCCCACTTGTTTACGACAACAACGGAAGGCTTGCCTTCTTCGTGAACGAAACCGGCGATTTTTACGTCTTGTTCGCTTAAACCAACACCTGCATCAACCACAATCAAGCATACGTCTGCACGGCGTACTGCGTTTAATGCACGCATTACGCTGTATTGTTCTACCGTGGCATCGTCAATGGCACGTTTACGGCGCATACCTGCCGTGTCAATAATGACGTATTTTTTGCCGTCTAATTCAAAAGGCGTGTCAATGGCGTCTCTAGTTGTGCCTGCAATGTCCGAAACGATTGTTCTTTCGTAACCCAAGATTTTGTTGGTCAAGGAAGATTTTCCTGCGTTGGGCTTGCCAACGACGGCAATTTTTATGGTTTCTTTGTCGTCATCATCGTGATATTCTTCAATAAATTCGCAAACTGCATCCAACAAGTCGCCAACACCACGTTTGTGTTCGGCGGAAATGGCATACAAGTCCATGCCCAAGGCATAGTATTCGGTAAAATCAATGCTGGGGTTGTCCACTTTGTTGACAACGAGCAATACCGGTTTGTTGGTTTTTCTAAGCATTGTTGCCACGTCATAGTCTTCTGCTGTGAGGTCGCTTTTTGCATCAACGAAAAACAACACAACGTCTGCCAAGTCCAATGCGATTTTTGCTTGTTCAACGATATGTTTGTGCATTACGTCATCCGATTTGAGTTGAATACCACCCGTGTCAACAATGGTAAATTCCTTTCCACACCACGAAACGTCGGCATATACACGGTCGCGTGTTACACCTGGCATATCAGATACGATGGAAATTCTTTCACCACATACTTTGTTGAAAAAGGTGGATTTGCCCACGTTGGGTCTGCCTACAATGGCAATTAAAGGTTTATTCATCTAAGTTCACCAATGCTTGGCAAAATTCGTAACCATCGCCAATGACGAAAATTTCTCTTGCCAAACTCTCTTTTAATTGTTGTAAAGTCATACCGTCTAAAAATACGTCTTCGTTTTCTTTAAGCATAACTTTGGGTATCAATATATTTTCGTACACCGTAAAATCGGCGTTTTTTACTGCGTTTTCTACGTCACGGCCGACAACAAGTCCCGCAACGGTAACGGTTTTGCCAAAATATTGGTTTTCCACCGTCAAAACGTTGGCTTTTAGGTTAGGGAAAACCGATTTAATTCTTTGCACCGTGCTGTTCATAAGGTCGCTTGATGCAACGCCCGTAACAATGGTAAAGCCTTGTTTTTTGGCTGAGACACCACTTTCAAACGCCAAGTCAAATTGGTAGTTGAAATCGGCAACAAGTCCCACACCGTTTTCTATTTGCTCAAAATCGCCATAGTTTTCATAAGGAGGCATAACTCTATCGGCTGTTAGATACATTTCATCCGAGCAATATACCCAATGGCGATTGTGTTTTTCAAACACCTTTTGGTCAAAGGCTTCAATAAAATCTATTGTTTCGTTTGCCGTTTTTTTATCAACGCAAGACAAGGGGGACAAATTTCTTCTGTGCTTTGTGATGCCAACGGGAACGATTGCCAAAGATTTTACGTAAGGATATAACTCGTATAAATCGTTAACCGTCTTTTCCAACTGTTTGCCATCGTTCAGCCCTTGACACATAACAACCTGCGTGTGCAAGTAAATGCCGTGTGCCGTCAACGTTTGCAACAAGGGTAAAATTGGTTTTGCCCTTTCGTTACCCAAAAGATATTTGCGCAATTCTTCGTCGGTTGCGTGAACGGATACGTACAAAGGCGAATATTTCCTTTTTAGTATGCGCAACAAGTCGTCGTCACTGAGGTTTGTTAAAGTAACAAAATTGCCTGACACAAAGGAAAGTCGCCAATCGTCGTCTTTGACGTACAGGGTCTTTCGGCATCCTTCGGGCAATTGGTCCACAAAACAAAATACGCATTTGTTGGCGCACCACTTTGGTTCAATGTAACTTGAAGAATCAAATTCCCAATCCATGGGCATTTGACCTTTTTTGACCTTAATGAAAAGGGGGTTGCCGTTTCGCAACACTTCCACGTTTAAGGTGGAAAAGTCGTCAAAATAGGCAACGTCCAACATATCCACCACCTTTTCGCCGTTGATGGATATAATTTGGTCGCCTTTTTGGAAACCACTTTTGTGCGTTAAGGTGTTTTTTTCTACCGTGCTTAGCTTGATCATTTCTAAACTTAAAAATGGGGCGCCTTATTTAAGGTGCCCCGAGTTTCATTTGCAAAAATTAGTTGTTGCGATATTTTTCTGCAAAGTCTACCAAACCGCTGAGATCTTGGTCTTCAACAAATTCCCAACCGGAAACGTAAACCAATCTAGACAAGCAGGAATCTACAACGGGGTCGCCGTCGCTTTCAAATTCGCCGTTGACTTCAATGGAGTTGTAATTTTGGTTGTTCAAATAAATGTCGTCAAGAACCCATGCAGGAATTTGAGAAATACCTTGGTGTTGGATGTCGCCGTCATAATAAACGGAAATGCCACCTTCGGCAATTGTTGCAAATACTGCAAAGTTTTTGTCGTTGGAGTAAACAACTTCACCATCATCGTTGAGGTTGCCACTGGAGCAAGTCATATAGAAATACGTGTTTGCCGTGTCATAGTCGGCAGAGGACGTATATGTGTCGTGCCACATAACAAGTGCGCCAAGTTGGTGTGTGAGATCGTTTGCTTCGTAGAAATTGGAAACAAATTCGCCTTTGATTGTGAAATCTGCATCTTCGTGTTGATCATAGACGAGTTTTGCATCTTCTTCTTCGTGTTGTGCTTCTGCATCATAGGTGTATGCGCCTGCGAGCAAACCAACCGTGTTTCTTGCAGAATAGAGAGAATCAAAAACAATGTTGTCATAGTGACCGTCCAAAACAAGTGCAACAAAGTTTGCAACTGTGATGGGGGCTTTGGACAAGTGCAAATTGTAAATTATTTCTACAACGACTTCGTGGCCGTCTGCGTCTGTATAATTGATTGATGCTTTTACTTGAATATTGCCGTTTTCGTCGGCATAGTTATTGACAAGTTTGTTGACTTGGCCTTTAGATGCAAAACCTGTTGCAGAACAAGCTGTCATGCAAAATACCAATGTAACTGCCAAAAAGATTACCCAAAACTTTTTCATTTTTACCTCTTAGTTTGTTTAGTTTGTTACGTTCTTTTTATAGTACTGTGTCAAGTCCACGTTGGAGACTACACTTTTACCATCTAAATATTTGAGCGGGCCTTTCGCAAAATGGAAAGTTATTTTTACGCAAGCCAGCAATTGCGTGGAAACACGGTGCTTTTTGTTGATTGTGTTGACGCCGTATTTTCCGTCACCCAAAATGGGCGTTTGCATATGTGCCATTTGCACACGAAGTTGGTGGGTGCGACCTGTAATTGGTTTGAGTTCCACCAAAGACAAATTGCCAAGATTTTTTACCACTCTGTATCTTGTTTCGGCAGGGACGTATCCTTGTTTTTGCGTTTCGGAAACGTAAACCATGCTCTTTTTTGCGTCTTTGAACAGATAGTTTTTGATAACACCACTGTTTTGTTTGGGACGGCCAACAATGATTGCATTGTAGGTTTTGTCAATTTCTCTTACTTTGAAAGATTCCAACAATTCGCGCTCGGCAGTTTTGTTGAGTGCAAAAACAACCAAACCCATTGTGTTTCTGTCCAAACGGTGCACTGCCGTTGCAGTTCCGTTGTCCAAAGAATTGTTGACCAAAGTTTGCAAAGACTTGTCGCCAAGCACTTCTATGCCGGAGGGCTTGTTGGCAACCAAAATGTGATCGTCTTTGTAAATGACGTCCGCGCACAAAATGTCTCTGTCGCGCATATAGACGGCAACAACGTCACCCGGTTTTACATTGCAGTCCACACCAACCCTTTCTTTGTTGATTTTTACGCTTTTGTCCTTGATTGTTTTTAGAACGCGAAAATATCCCAAATCGGTGTTTTCGGCAATGGCATCCGAAAGCAGTTGCCTTTTTGCAACCTGAAATTCTTTCAACATAAAGTCATTATAACAAAAGGCAAAAAAAAAGGCAATTATTTATTGAGAATAATTGCCAATATATATTATTATTTATATCAATTTTTAATTAATTTTCGCAACTTTTGCAATTTTGCCAACGCTTTTGTTAGATAATAAAATCTTCGTCAACGCCAGCCTTTTTTTGCTTGGTTTTTGTGATGACGTTGGTATCGCATAGGTTGACCAAAATTACGTCATCGCCAAATTTGACAACGTCGGAAAAGGGAATAAACAAGTCTTGATTGGGTTTGAACAGTTTTCTTGTACACGGCACCACCAAACCCAAAACACATTTGCCGTCTGCTTGAAAAACTATGTCGCAAATGCGACCAAGACGACTTCCGTCAATTAAATTGACAACTTCTTTGCACCGCAGTTGATTGTAAGTCAGTTCCACTTTCTTTCTCTCTTGGTTGATTATACTTGAAATTTCACCAAATTATGACATAAAAGTAAACATTTGGTTGACGGCGTTTTTTTCCAATCGTGAAACCTGCGCTTGAGAGATGCCCACTTCCATTGACACTTCCGTTTGCGTTTTCCCTTCGTAATAGCGTTTAAGCACTATGTCTTGCTCTCGCTTGGAAAGTTTCTTCATTGCCTTTTTAAGTGAGATATTGTCTAAAAGGCACACCTCTTCGTCTTTCTCGGACGAAAGTTGCTCTTCCAAAGAAATTTCATCGCTTTCGGTGCTGTAAACTGTTTCTTGCAACGACTTGGTGTCGGCAATGGCGTCAAGACAATATGCAACGCGAAAAACAGGCAAATTTAACTCGTTGGCAATTTGATCCATGGTAACCGTTTGGTTGGTGCATTGTTCCAACTGCTCCCTTACTTGCAACGCCGAATAGGCAACGTCACGTATGCCACGACTGACACGCATGGAATTGTTTTCCCTTATCAAGCGCCGTATTTCGCCAACAATCATTGGAACGGCGTAGGTGGAAAACTTTACGTCAAGGGAAAGATTGAAATTGTCCACCGACTTAATTAAACCAACGCACCCTGCTTGGAATAAATCGTCGGTGTCTATGGAACGATTGTTGTATCTTTTTACCATGGACAGTACCAAACGTAGATTGCAAGTGATGAAATAGTCCCTTGCATCACCGTCTCCTGCTTGTGCCTTTTTGAGCAAATCACGTGATTCTTTGTAGCCAAGTTTTGGCAGTTTTGAGGTGTCAACACCGCAAATTACGACTTTCTTTTCCACCTTTACCCCCATTGTTTTTTATATACATTTTGTGCCAAACGAAGTAATTTATACAAAACGGCGTTTGGCAAAATTTTCAAAAATCACTTGGGAACATCTGTTTTGTTTGATTTAGAAGATGCCCACGTAGATATAAATAGTGAAAGTTTTGAATTTGGTTACAGCACCATCCAAAATGAAAATTACCAAAACGCTGTGTTTACGCACAAATTTAACATCTACGACCAAGCCTTGGGTGGATTTGAGGGTGACAGCAATTTTGAACCGACAATTTTACCTTGCTCCTTTGCTTTGAGTTGCAAGTTTTACGTGCAAAAGGAACTAAATGGAGAACAATTCTCATATGATTTTTTGGAAATTGAAGAGGAAAATTATCAATATCAAATTGAAATTTATCGTGGAACAATCAAAATTGGCGACGTTTACGTAAATGCCTATGCCGAGTTTGACCAAGAGTGGTTTGAAGAATTTTTGAACGAATATTTGGTAATTGTATAAAAGCAAATTAATAAGCCCACTGCTTTTTGCAGTGGGCTATATTTTTTAAATATGTTTTGTGGTTTTTGAAATATATTTTTTATCTGTTTGAGATATATTCTTTTTTTTGAAAGCGTTTTTTTGAGATATGTTTTTCTCGTTTTGAAATTTTATTTTGTATTACGTTTTGCAATACATTTTTGTTTTAAGATTTTTACGTTTTCAACTTTGTTTTTTGAATTTATCGGTTTGTTTTACAAAAAGTTTTCAGTTTTAACGCTTTTTGTAAATTTCAAAAAGGGATTATTTATCTTTGTCGCCTTGGGATTGGAGTTCCTTTTTCCAGCACCAATAACACATATTTTCGTAACACTCGTCCCCACCAATAAGCACGACGGGGCCGTCGTCAACAAGTTTGCCATCTACAAAGCGAGCGTTTATGGATGCCTTGCGTCCGCATTTGCAAACCGATTTTATCTCGTTTAAGCTGTCGGCAATTTCCACCAAACGTTTGCTTCCTTCAAACAATTCGCATTTGAAATTTGTCAAAAGTCCATAGCACAAAACGGGGACTTCTTTCGTCAAGGCTTTGCACTCGTCAATTTGCTCTTTGGTGCAAAACTGCGCTTCGTCCAAAATGATGCAGTCCACACCTTGTGCTTGTTTTTCGGCATTGTACATTTCTACCAAACTTTGGTCGGGTGTCAAAATTTTGCATTCTGCTTCCAACCCTATTCTTGAACGGATTTTGGGCGTACCTTCTCCGTCGCCACGATTGTCCACCGAGGGTTTTACAAGCAAAACTTTCATACCCTTTTGCATGTAGTTGAAACGTGCCATCAATGCTTGTGCAGATTTTGAACTGCCCATTGTTCCGTATTTGAAATATAAACGAGGCATTTTTCTATTCTCCCAATAATTCTTTTATCTTTTGTGCAAAATCCACTTTGGCCGTGTCAAAACAAGTGAAGTTGGGATTGCCCAACACCATTGAAGATACGTTGCCGAGGCGTGAATCATAAAAACAATAGACGGGTATTCCACGACTTTCGGCGTATGCCAATTCGTAACCGACTCCCAAAGAAGGCACCGTGACTTCGGCAACGACAACTTGACTGTCGCATAAAAAATCCACGTCTTGTTTGTATATGACGTCAGCGGGAAGATATCCTGTTTTGGCATAGTCGCTGTCGGCAATATGCTCGGTCAAAACATTGCCATATTTTTTGAGTTCTTGCACCATTTCGGCATAGGTTTGGACAAGTTGTCTGCCACCTTTGATTGATGCGGAAAAATAAATATTCATATTCTTAGTACAAACCGTCAATTGTTCCGTCGTTGTCAATGGTCATGTTGACTGCGTTGGGTACTCGGGACAAACCGGGCATAAGCAACATTTTACCTGCCAATGCAACGATAAATTTTGCACCGTTTCTAATTTCCAAATCTCTAATCGTGATTGTAAAGCCTTTGGGTGCGCCCAAAACCGTTTGGTCATCGGTAAGGGAATACTGCGTTTTTGCAATAACCACGGGGTAGTTTTGGTGATCGGGCAATTTTTGAATAAGTTTCAAACTTTCTTCGGCTTTTTCAAGGAAAACAACGTCTTTTGCGCCATATACCTTTTGGCAAACGGCTTCAATTTTTTCTTTTACGCTTGCCGTGTCTTCATATGCAAAGGTAAAGGCGGAATTGTCTTTTTCACACAAATCGGCAACTGCTTGGGCAAGTTCCAACGTGCCTTTGCCACCTTTGCCCCAAACGTTTGCCAAAATTGCTTGAACACCCGTTTGTTCAACGGCTTCTTTTACCATGGCGATTTCCGCTTTGGTGTCGCTTGTGAATTGGTTGATTGCCACAACACAAGGCAAATGATAGACGTTTATAATATTGTCAACGTGTTTCAACAAGTTGGGCAAACCTTTTTTGAGTGCTTCAAGGTCTTCGTGTTGAAGTTGGGTTTTGTCTGCGCCACCGTTAAGTTTCAAAGCACGAATTGTGGCAACCATTACCACTGCGTTGGGAACAAGTCCGGATACACGACATTTTACGTCCAAAAACTTTTCTGCGCCAAGGTCTGCACCAAAACCTGCTTCGGTTACGGTGTAGTCGGCAAAAGTCATTGCCAAACGGGTTGCTTGAATGCTGTTGCATCCGTGAGCAATGTTTGCAAATGGTCCACAGTGAACGATGGCAGGTGTGCCACCAATGGTTTGTACAAGGTTGGGTTTTAAGGCGTCTTTGAGCAAAATGGTCATTGCATCTTCGCCGTGCAAATCTCTGCAATAGACGGGTGCACCCTCTTTGTTGTATGCAACGATGATGTCGCCACAGCGTTTTTTCAAATCGTCAAGGTCGTTTGCCAAAGTTAAAATTGCCATAACTTCGCAAGCTGCCGTGATGTTGAATTTGTCCTTTCTTTCTACGGCGTTCGGAACACCGTCGGAAACGTTTACACCACGCAAAGCTCTGTCGTTGAGGTCAAGAGTGCGATTGAACACAATGCGATTTTCGTCAATGTTCAATGGGTTGCCGAAAAACAAAGAATTGTCAATCAAGGAGCACAAAAGATTGTTTGCACTTGTGATTGCGTGAAAGTCGCCCGTAAAGTGCAAGTTGATGTCTTCCATAGGCAAAATTTGTGAGTAGCCACCACCCGTTGCACCACCTTTGATGCCAAAGACAGGACCCAACGAGGGTTCTCTAAGTGCCAAACAAGTCTTTTTGCCCAAAAGGTTCAATCCGTCTGCCAAACCAATGGAAACGGTTGTTTTGCCTTCGCCTGCTGCCGTGGGATTTATGGCGGTGACCAAAATCATTTTACCTTGTTTGGTTAAGTCGGGTTTTGCTGAAATTTTTGCTTTGTAATTGCCATACAATTCAAGTTGGTTTTTGCCAAGTCCAATTTTGGAAGCAATTTTTTCAATGGGTTTTAGTTTAACTTTTCTTGCAATTTCAATATCTGTCATGGAAGCCTACCTCCTGAAACGTCTTTTGACGCGTTTTATCCATAATAACAAAATTTGTATTTTTTTGCAATATAAAGGGTTGCATAATTAATTATTTTTTTCTACATTATTTTTTCAAAACGTATTGACAACGGCTTTTAAATATTGTACATTTACTTTCCACAAAAAAGCAATGAGGGATTTCAAGTGGCACGCACGCAAAATGGACTTGAAATCTTTTGAGTAACAGGGACAGACCAGGGAAGCGTCTGTCCCTTTTTACTTACCATTTTTTATCAAAACTAAGCTGGTTTGCCTTTTGTTTTTTAGTCAAACTATCTTTTGTTTTGGGCTTTTAACAAAAATTTTGCAATAAAAAAAAGCAAATGCACAACAATGTTTTCTTGCGTGCGTTTGCTTTTCGTTTTTTTGAATTACATAATATTTTTTAAACGATATTGTTTGTTTTTTCGTTTTGTTTGAAAGTTTACGTTTGCTTATTGAAACCTTTGCGCATAGAGTTTGGGGACAATTTGAGGGCAAAATATACCAAAAATAGGTACTATGTCTGTAATAGTTATTTATTTACGCCTAGATTGTTGCAATAAATTGGTCAATTTCTTCCATCGTGGTGAGATAGGTGCAAACAAGACGTATCACTTTGTATTCTTTGTGTTCTTCCCAAATACAAAAATCAAACTTACGTTGAAGTCGCTCCACTTTTCCGTGGGAAAGTTTAATGAAAAGTTGGTTTGTTTGTTGCTTTTGCCAAAGCTCTACACCCTTTTGTTTGAGTTGTTTTGCAAAAACTTGTGCTACGTCGTTTGCCTTTTTGTTTATTTGATAAAACAAGTCGGGCAAAAGAGCATCAAAGCACATAGACACCCACTCGCCTTTGGCAAGAAGTACCCCTGCTTGTTTTTGCAACAAAAAAAGATTTTCGTCAAACAAGCTTTTTTTGTAAATTAAGAGTTCGCCAATGGGCAAACCACTTTTTGTGCCACCAAGGTAAAAAACGTCGCAATTTTGAGCAATTTCGCCCAAAGAAAAATCTGCGTGACGACTTGTCAAAGCACTTCCCAAACGTGCACCGTCAATAAAAAGATACAATCCATTTTGTTGGCAACAAGAGTAAAGTGCAACAAGTTCTTGCAAAGAATAAATCGTGCCGACTTCGGTCGGTTGAGATATGCAAACCATTTTGGGCTTTGCTTGAGAAGAATCAATACCTTTCAATATTTGCAAAACGTCTTTGGGAGTTATTTTCCCGTCCAATGAAGGCGCTGTGAAAATTTTTCTTCCTGCATGCTCCACCGCCCCTGCTTCGTGCACGTTGATATGCGCAGAATAAGGCGCAATTACACTTTGATAGGGTTTTAACAAATTTGCAATGGCGAACACGTTTGTTTGTGTTCCACCCACCATAACGGCACAATCCACCTCACAACCACAAAGGTTGGCGATTTTTTGCTTCAATGCCGTTGTGTATTCGCCTTGGTAGTATGCACCCAAATTTTTGTTGCAGTTTTCGGCAATTACTTTGGCAATTTGAGGGTGACAAAGGGTGGAATAATCGTTGAGAAAAGATATCATTTTTGCTCCTTTGCGTATTGCAAAATTAATTCTGCAACACGAACGTTTCGTTTTATATAACTGCCGTGGTCGGCGTTGGGTTCTACGTGCAATTTTGCATTGGGAACGGCTGACGTTATTTCTTGCGCCAAAGATAAAGGAATTATGTCATTTTCGCCAAAGCAAAAGGTTGTTGGCGTTTGAATTGTTGCAAGTTGTTCAAAAGAAATGTGAGGCTCACGCAACATAAGGTCAAACAACGCTTTGGTGTTGTCGTCGGCATCTTTGACAAAATCAAATTCGCCCGACGAGAAACTGACTTGACTTGCATCGGTGTTTATTCCACACAAAATGCAATGGGCAAGTTTGTCACTTTTAAGTGCCATAAGTGCGCCGATAATTGCTCCGTCGGAAAAACCAAACACGACGACGTCGTCTAAGTTGAGTTTTTCAATAAACTCCAAAAAATCGTCGCAAAATTGGTCGTAGTGATAAACTTTTTGATGACCACCACTTCGTCCGTGTCCACGGGTGTCAATTGCGTACACCGTGAAATGGTCTTTCAAAATTTCGGTGGCGTTGTCAAAAATGTCGCAATCTTCGCCGTTGCCGTGGATAAGCAACAAGGGTTGACCGTGACCTGTCTTTTTGTAGAATAATTGGAAATCGTCTATTTGAATATACATAATGAAATTATTATACCAAACGCAAAAGGTTTGTCAATGGGGTTTTGTTTGACAAAATTCATTTTTTGCTATATAAAGATAATGTCAATAATAAATTTTCTGGGTGTAGCGCAGTTTGGTAGCGCGCGTGGTTCGGGACCACGAGGTCGCTGGTTCGAATCCAGTCACTCGGACCAAAAGGTGGCTTGGCTTTTAGTCACAAAAAAAAGGGCAACTCTTTTCTCGGTTGCCCTTTTTCTTTTTCCTTTTTGCCTCGCCACATTTTTACCTTCTTTTTCTGGACAGGCCGAAATGACGTGACGTTCGCTTTCTCTCACTATTTTGGACTGTGGCTGTGCTTTGACAGGATATTGGAATAAGGTTTTTAGTGTTTTTGAAAGTTTTGATAAATAATTTCAAGTGGTTGCTTCTTTGAAAAAAGAGTTAAGAAAATTCTTAACTCTTTTTTTGTTTTACCATTTATCAAATTGTATTGTTCCGTCGGAGCAAACAATGATCGTTCCATCCCAAATTGCTTCAGACTCCTTGCGAATTGCATCCCACTCTTCCATCGTTCCCGAATAAACTATTTGAATTCTTCCACAACCAAAAAACGCATAGTCACATATCCATCTTACGATCTTTTCCATATAAACAGTTTGTAAAGAATTACACCTGGCAAAGGCATCTCGCGGAATTACTGTCACTGCTAGAGGAATTGTAACGGTTGTTAAGCTTATGCAGTCGGCAAATACTTCCTGTGAAATACTTTGTACTAGGGGCATTGTTACAGTTACCAAATTCCTGCAATTGTAAAAAGCAGACCCTTCAAGTGATGCCATCCCCTTGATGTTGATACTGGTTAAATTATAGCAATTTGCAAAAGCATATCTATCAATTTTTAAAACTTTGGAACTTACTTCATAAGTAGTTTCCGTCCTACCCATTGGATACTCAATCAAAACTGTTTCATCTTTGCTAAACAAAACACCATCAATTGATTTGTAATTTTTGTTTTGAGATGCAACGTTAATATTTTTAAGATCATTACATCCCCAAAAAGGTCTTTGACCAATTTTTGTAACAGAAGCAGGGATCTTAATTTCTCTTATTGCTGTGTCTGCAAAAGCTCGTTCGCCAATGGTAGCTACATTTCTTCCTATTTTTACGTTACGCAAGTTGGAGCAACCATCAAATGCATGAGAGTCAATTAATTGTACTGAATTTGGTATAGTTATTGAAGCAAGAGAACAGCCTGCAAATGCACCAAGGTCAATATATTTTATGGAGTTTGGAAGCAATACACTTCTAAAACTGCAACCCACAAAACCACGCATAGCAATTCCAACGACAGGCAAACCTTCGTGCCTTGAAGGAATTACTAAATGATTAACTTGACCCATTTCAAACGTTCTTTTAACAAAATAACCTTCGCCGTCCTCACTCAAAACATATCCCAAACCTTGAGTTGGCAAGGCAAGTTCTGTACAGGCAGAACAGCACAAGCTAAGAATAAGTAAAAAAACTATTGTTAAACTAACTAAAACTTTTGTTTTATTCATCATTTTATCACTCCCAAACGTTATATTTTGATATCGTTTTTGACGTTGCAACAGCACAAAGTTTGTTCAAACGTTTAATTTTGTTTTAGGGTTGTTCTTTTTTCCAAATGAAGTGGTAGTTGATTGATTCGCCACCGTCAACCAAAATGTTTTGACCCGTGCAGAAAGTGTTGGTGACCGTGAGAAAATATGCCCATTGGGCGATTTCTTCGGGGGTTGCCCATCTTTTGAGAGGGGTTTCATCCATAATTTGCGCCCAAAGTTCTTTGTCGTTGACAACGCAATCGTTCAAGGGTGTCAATACACCACCCGGATCAAGGCTGTTGCACGTTGCGCCAAAGGGAGCAATTCGTATTGCTACGTTTTTGGTATATGCCAAAACACCACCTTTGCTTGCACAATATTCGGGGAATTCTGCACCCGTGTGAGCACTTGCCGAGCCAATGTTCAAAACCGATTTAATTTTGGGCTGAAATGCGTATTTTTCGGTAATATACATCAACCCTTTTAAGTTTGTGTCAATGTCTTCTTCGTTTTGAGTGCCGGCGTTGTTTACCAAAATTTCTACGTCGCAAATTTCGGGAAAAGCGTCTTTATTTCGTACGTCACAAACAAAGTGCGTGTAGTTTTCGTTAGAAATGCTTGAATTTTGTCTGTCAATGCCAAAAACCACGTGTCCGTTGTCCAAAAAAAGTTGGGCAATTGCTTTGCCTATTCCTTGCGTTGTTCCTGTGATCAATACTTTCATATCAGTTTTCCTTTTTGATAAACTCTAAATATTCCTTGCCAACGTTTTCCTTTTGCCATCTTTTTGTGATGCGATAGCCAATGGGAGAAAAAACAACTTCCAACAAAAGTTCCACCACCGCACCCGTCAAGGCGCAAGTTGTACATTGCAAAATCGTCCAACAAAAACCGTTCCAAAAGATGGGGGCAAAAATTACAAAGACGATTACGGAGAAAATTAAGTTGTCTAAAAATTGTCCGATAAAGGTAGAAACGTACACTCGCACGACGTATGCAACTTTTCCGTCGGGATTTTTTTTGAAACACGACCCAATTGCCCAATTTAAGGTGTTGTTTATTATGCCCGATGCCACAAAGGCAACCGTACTGCCTAATAAAATAAACCAAGTGCCACCAAAAATGCCGTCAAAGGCAAGATATTCGCCCACGTTGGAGGGAATTATGCTGGCAACAAAGAAAATGATGCAAGTGAGCAAATTGATAAGCACGGCGAGAATCGTGATACTGTTGGATGCCTTTGGTCCAAAATGTTTGGTGATGACGTCCATGCACATAAAAGACAACCAAGATATCAAGATGCCACCGTCAAGGGCAATCCAATCTAACTGCAACAACGTTTTGTTTGCCAATAAGTTCATTGAAATTACACTTACCACAAACAAAGACACCACCATTGCAGGAATTGACCTTAACAGTATGGAGAACTCCGTCCATTCTCTTTTTAACGCTGTTTTGATTTTTTGTAACACTTTCGCCTCTTTGATTGTGTCAAAAGTATTAAATTAAAGGAAAATTTGTTCCTTTTATTAAATGCCGATTGACCAACTTCTTGTATGAATTTAATATATCAAAGTTTTTAATATTATTCAAGCAATTTTTGTTACACCACAATTTTTGTGTTGGCATAATGCAAAATAGACCTTTTCACGAAAGTATGTGGACAGCATAAAAAAGGTGTGGTAAAATAGAGTTGCCAAAAAAAGTCAAAGGAATTTTCTATGAAATACAACAAAAAAGTTTTTATACATAATTTGGAATATTTGGTGGAACACGATTTGACACCCGAATTGACGTTGATTGACAAAATGGGTAAAAAATATCACGTTCGTGCCGAAAAAACACATTGCGACTTGGTCGTTGACCAACAAGAAATTCGTGTCCGTCTTATTGAAGATTTGTTTAAGCACTTCAAGCTTTTTAACATAGTCAAAATTGAAAGTGAAATTGATTTTTCGTACGGCGTGGAATTTCAAAGCGTTTTGTTTGGCAATGAGTTGATGATTACGTCAATTGAAAATGAAGACGTAATTAAACAAGCAAAGGCTTCCATTGGAAAGACCACGCCTGTTATGGTGGTTGGCATCATTTTGTCAATTATTATAATTTTTAGTTTTGCAGTTTGGGCGGATGCTCAACCCGACGTGGACTGGCTGTACATAACGTTGTTTTGCTTTGCCCCTGCACTAAATATTTCTGGCTTGGCTATTTTATTCATTTCTATCCAAAACAAATGGGCAAAAAAGTTGCACTCGGTAAACCTTGCCGACAAGGAAACAGCAAAAGCACTTTTGAAAAAGGTTAAACTTATACGCAAAGCAAAATACAGCTTTTCTAACGTAAGTTACAATCACAAAGAAGGCGTATCGTCTGTATTTCACAATGCATTAAGCAAAATCTCGCGTGGCATACCCGTTTTGTATTTAGGCTATTTAAATCTTTTAAATGCAAAAAAAGAAATTGAAAATTTCCCCGACTTATATATGAACCAAGAGGCAAATGATTTTGTTTTTGAGGTAGTTGAATTGTTACAAAACAATATGGTTGCAATTTAAGTTGCAACCATTTTTTTTGAAAAAATCTAGTTAAATAAATTTTTTACGTTGCCATACTTTGTCATATTTACTTTGGTAAAATGTAAGCATAAAGCAATTTTGCCTTTCAAAAAATGACAACGTAAAGGAGAAATAATATGTTTGGCGATATTTTAAGAAGAAGCAACAGCATGAACGTAGATGCAATTGAAAGTTTGGTTTTGTTGGCAGATAAACAACAAAATGGAGAAATTGCCAAGGATACGTTGGAAAAGTTTATCAAAAAAAATCCCAACGCCGTTAAAACCGTTTTGGAAGTGGGCAATCTTATCAAAAACAAAAATGATTTGAAACTGTCCGATTTGCAAAAAGAGTTTTCCATCGGTTTTGCAAAGGCGGCGAGAATTGCTGACATTTTTGAATCGGCTGAAATTGTAAAATACAGCTATGACAGCGATTTTTGCAAACGCACAATAAACCACGAAAAACTTGGCAATTTGCAAAAACTGTTGTCCTAGTTATTTAGCAACAAAAGATGCAACAGTTTGACAATTTGAGCAAATTTTGGTATAATTCAATCAAAAATAAGGAGGCGTAAAAAAATGAAAATATTTAAAATCGTTTGTTCGTTGACGGACAAATATGGCGATTTTCAACTTTTGGACGTTTTTGCAACAGCCTCCACTTTGGAAAAGGCATTGGCAAAAGCCGACGATTATATGCAAAAGTTGACTTTTAGACGTAACAAGCAAGAAGGTTTGGACAAAAAGTACAAAATTTTGTGCTATGAACAAGTGTTTGGACTTTCTGCAAACAAAAAACATCATTGTTAAAAAAAATGCACTCAACCAAATGGTTGAGTGCATTTTTTTGCAAGAAAAAAGGATGGTCTTGTACCATCCTTTTTGTTTTATTTTTAAGGTAAGAAAAGATTATTTTTTGCAAAGGTCTTTAAGTTGTTGCAACGTTTCTTCAAAAGATTTTGCAACGACGTCAAATGGTTCTTTTGTGGTCAAGTCAACACCTGCGACTTTCAATTCGGAAACGGGGTCCATACTGCCACCCAAAGACAAAAATTCTTTGTATTTTTCTACGGCAGGTGCGCCCTCTTTCAAAATCTTTTGTGCAAGACATACTGCAGAAATGATACCGGTGGAATACTTGTAAACGTAAAATGCTCTGTAAAAATGAGGAATTCTTGCCCATTCGTATTTGATTTCTTCCGTGTGGGTTACGGCAGGTCCATAGTACGTTTGATTAAGTTTGTAGTATTCTTCGTTTAGTTTATCAGCTGTCAAAGGTACGCCCTTTTCTGCCAAATCGTGTGCGATTGCTTCAAATTCGGCAAACATTGCTTGACGGTACATTGTTGTACGCAACATATCAAGGTAGTAACTCAATAAAAACTTTTTGACGTTGATATCCTTTTCTTTTGCCAACAAGTGGTTGAGCAACAACACTTCGTTGCAAGTAGATGCCACTTCTGCTACGAAAATTTTGTAACCAGATTTTGCAATGGGTTGTTTTTTCTCCGAATAATAGGTGTGGATGGAGTGTCCCATTTCGTGGGCAATGGTGAAAATGTCGTGCGTCGTCTTTTGATAGTTGAGCAACATATAAGGGTGAACACCAGCAACGCCCATAGAATATGCTCCCGTGCGTTTTGTGGGTGTTTCACAAACGTCAATCCATCTGGAAGAAAATGCCGTGTCCATAATTGCACGATAGTCTTCGCCCAAAGGTTTTAAACCTTCTTTGACGATTTCCACCGCTTCTTCGTATTCGCAAGAAATGTCGGCGTTTTCAAAAATGGGAACGTACAAATCGTACATATTAAGTTCTTCCACGCCCATAACGTCCTTTCTCAATTGCATATATTCATGCAAGGGTTTGAAGGTGGAGTGAATTGCTTCAATCAAGTTGTCGTAAACTGCCTTGTCAACGTCTTCGTTGAACAATGCACGTTCCATTGAAGAATTGAATTTGTGTCCTTTTGCGTAAAACCAGTCGGATTTTACACTGCCTTCGTACAAACCAGAAATGGTATTGATTTTGTCAATAAATCCCTTGTAATAGGTTTTGAAAGCATCACGTCTAACCGATTGGTCTTTGTGTTGCAAAAGTTGTGAATATGCACCGTGAGACAAAGGCACGTCCTTGCCATCTACTTTGATTGAACCAAATTGGATATCACCGCTGTCCAAACGGTTGAACACTTCGGAAAAATAGTGCGTCAAACCACCTGCATCGGCGTAAATTTTTTCTTCAGCTTCGCTCAAAACGTGTGCTTTTGCTCTAAGCAAAGATTTAAGCGTAACGTCATAGTCGGCAAAATCTTTGTCACGAATAAATTCTTCAAGCTGTTCTTGACTTAATTCACTCAATTCCGGTTGCACAAAGGCACTCATTGCAGAAAATTGTGTAAGCAAGCCATAGATACGAGCAAATCTTGCTTGTTTTGTTGCATCTTGGGAGTCTTCGTTGTAACTCATCATTGCATAACAATAGAGTTTGCCAACGTCCACGTCCAAAACGTCGCTCTTTTTGAAATAGTCCAAAATGACTTCTTTTGTGTTGAGTTTGCCCTTGTATTGTGTAATTTGGGGCAATACTTGTTGAAGTTTAATAAAAGCATCTTCCCAATCTTGTTCGGTGGGGAAAATGTCGCCTAAATTCCACTTATACTTTTCGGGAATTTCGGCACGATTTTTGTATTGTTGCATTCTGCCTCCTTATTAAAGCGTTTTTACGTATTCTTTCAAAAATTCAATATAGTCGGGGCCAAATTCCTTGTGGCGTGTACCGTATTCGGTGACGGCTTTTAAGTAACCGAATTTGTCGCCAAAGTCATAGCGTTTGCCTTCAAAGTCATATACGTAAATGCCACCGTTTTGTGCTTGATATCTCAAAGCATCCGTCAAGAAATATTCGCCACGATTGATGGGAACGTGATGTTCAATGACGTCAAAAATGTCGGGAGTGAGTACGTATCTTCCCAAAGGTGCCAACAAAGAATAAATTTGGTCGGGGGAAGGCTTTTCAATGATGTCGTCAATGCCGTGCAATCTTCCGTCGCTGGAAGTAAGTTTGCACGTTGCATACTTGGAAATGGCTTGGCGAGATACTGCTTGTACACCAACAACCGATTTGCCCGTTTTGTTGTATGCTTCTACCAATTGCTTCGTGACGGGGTTGTCTTGGCACCACATTACGTCGTCACCGTTGAGTACTGCAAAAGGTTGGTCGCCGACAAATTCTTTTGCAACCATAACTGCACCACCCGTGCCGTTGATTACGTATTGGAAACCATAACTGATGTTGGCAAGTTGACCAATTTCGTGTACGAAATCCGCTTCCTTGTCTTTGCCTTTGGAACGAAGTTCTGCTTCGTATTCATCATCACGTTTGAAGTGGTTTGCAATGCCTTGTTTGTCGGGAGAAATGACGATCATAATGTCTTTGATACCCGATTCTACAAGTTCTTCAACCGTAAGTTGCAATGCAGGTTTGTCAATGACTGCAAGCATTTCTTTGGGATATGCCTTTGTGTACGGCAAAAATCTTGTTCCTTTTCCTGCTGCTAAAATAACTGCTTTCTTTACCATAATTTCTCTCCTTAATTTGTTGAAAGGCCGTTTGACCTCACTATTTATTTTACAACAAAAATTTGTAATGTCAATACCCATTTTTGTCGCTTTTAACCAATTTTGCAAATATTTTTTTAGTAAAAATCACAAAAAAAGCCCGACCAAATTGGTCGGGCTTTTTTTAACTTGTGGCAACGGTTTTTTCCCTTTACCAAACGGTACTTTTGTTTCTGCCAACAAGCAGAAACGTGTGCGTCAAGTATAGGTGTATCTTATTTTTTGGAGGATTAAGAAATTTTTGATGCACCTAAAATACCTTATGTTTTTAAACTATTTTTTAGCACGTTTTTGTGAAGGACGATAGACTTTGTTGGGATTTTTGCGATAACGCAATACCAAATCTACGTGAATTGCACTCTTTTTGCCGGAAGGCAATTTGCCCTTGTGATTTTTGGATTCTTGAGAAATTGTGCTTGTGTTGACAATGAGAGTTGTCGCTTTGTCGCTTACTGCAACGTTGTAGTGGCGAACACCGTCCACGTAGGATGCAAACACCACCTCGCTTCCCGTTGTGCTGGAAAATTCCGTGCCTTTTGCAGATTTACATGCACGAGAGTGCTTTGTGATGTCAAAGCAAGAAAGACGCTTTGAATAACCTTTGTCTGAAACCATCAAGACGGTGCCGTTTTCCTTGCATTGGCAACAGCAAATTACGTATTCGGTGTCGTCTAGTTGAACGGCTTTTACACCACCTGCAACACGTCCTTGCAAAGGCACTTCACTTACGTCAAAGCGTACGCATCCACCCTTGTTGGTAACGATGAAAATTTCGCCTTTTGGATCAACTTCTTGAATTGATACCAATTCGTCGTATTCTTTGCTTGCCTTAAATCCTTGGAATACGCTCTTCAACAAAGAATATTCTTGCCAAGAAGAACGTTTTACCATGCCTTGTCGTGTGAAGAACAACAATTCGCCGTTGGGCATTTCCGTTTTATCCATTGCAAATGCCGAGATGGGATATTCGCCAATTTCGCAAGTTTTAAAAATTGTCTTTAAATCTTTGCCTTCGTCACGATATTTTGTTTCGGGAAGTTCCCCTGCAAGACATTGATAACAGTTGCCCAAGTTGGTAAAGAACATTACCTTGCAATCGGTGTTTGTATCCACTGCTTCAATAAGCACTTCGCCCAAATTGGAACGATTTACCGTGTCACGGTTGGACATATTGTAGTTTTTAACGGGAATACGTTTGATTTTGTAATCGGCAGAAATGCCAACAATTACGTTTTCCACGGGTTTTTCTGCCGTTTCGTCTTCCACCACGATGTCTTTTGCATTGCCAACGATGGCACTGCGACGGGCAATTTTGTAGGAACGTTTGATTTCGGTCAATTCGTCTTTTACAACCTTCATTTGTTCCTTTTTGCTGTTGATGATTTCGTTCAAACGTACGATGCGTTTTTCCAATGCGGAAAGTTCGGCTTGAAGTTTGGTAACTTCCAATTTTGTAATTCGTGCAAGTCGTAAATCCAAAATAGCTTGTGCTTGTCTTTCGCTAAGTTGGAAACGGCTTTTGAGTTTGAGCCTTGCGTCCGTTGTGGATTCAGCATTTTTAATGGTTTCCACCACTTCGTCAATGTTGGTGACGGCAATTACCAAACCTTGCAAAATGTGTGCTCGGTCTTTGGCTTCGGCAAGTTCAAATTTGCATCGGCGCAAAACAACTTCTCGTTGGTATGCCGTGTAATATGCAATGATGTCCAACAAACCCATAAGTTGCGGTTTGCCGTCGGCAATGGCAACCATGTTGATATTGTACGACACTTCTAGTTGCGTGTGTTTGTACAAGTAGTTAAGCACTTGATAAGGGTCGCATCCTGCACGCAATTTGATGACGGCACGCATACCGTCTTTGTCACTTTCGTCAACGATTTCGGCAATACCTGCAAGTTGTTCTTTCTTTTCGTCTTTGAGGTGGGCAATTTTTATGAGCAAATCGGCTTTGTTTACTTGATAAGGCAATTCAGTAAAGACGATATTCACTCTGTCGTGTGCACCTGCTTCTACGTGAGCCTTGCTTCTTATGTAAATTCTACCTCGTCCCGTTTCGTATGCTTCCACCAAACCGTTGCCACCGTTACCGTTGTCGGTGATGACGTAGCCACCCGTGGGGAAGTCGGGACCTTTGATTATCTTCATTAAGGAAGAAAGTTTGATGTTTCTTTCGTCAATGTAGGCAATTACACCGTCAATGACTTCGCACAAATTGTGGGAAGGTATGTTGGTGGCAAGACCTACTGCAATACCCGACGAACCGTTTACCAACAAATTGGGAAAACGTCCCGGCAACATATTTGGTTCTTTTGTGGAGTCGTCAAAGTTTCTGCTCCAAGAAACGGTGTCTTTGTCCAAGTCACGCAAAAGTTCCAAGGCAATGGGTGCAAGTTTTGCTTCGGTGTAACGCATTGCTGCAGCACTGTCGCCGTCCACGTTGCCGTAGTTTCCTTGACCATCCACCAAGGGAGCGCTCATAGAAAAACTTTGTGCCAAACGCACCATTGCATCATAAATGGAAGAGTCGCCGTGAGGGTGATATCTACCCATACAGTCACCGACAATTCTTGCCGATTTGCGATAGGCTTTGTCGGGAGTTACACCAAGTTCGTACATTGAATACAAAATTCTTCGTTGAACGGGTTTAAGTCCGTCTTCAACACGGGGAATTGCTCTGTCCAAAATGACGTATTCGGCATAAGGAATCATGCTGTCGTGCATGACTTTTTCCATTGATTTGGTTATCAAATTGCTTCCGTCTTCCAACTTGATAACTTCATTTTTTATATCGTTGATTTCTAATTGTTTCATCTTTTTCTCCTAACCCGTTTAGTTGAACTCGTCAAAAGTTTTGTCCGTGTCACGATTGAAATCGGCGTGTTTGATGATGTATTCCTTTCTTGCGTCAACTTGGTCGCCCATAAGGTCGGTTACAAGTTTTTCCGTTGATGCAACGTCATCTATGGTTACTCGCATAAGGGTGCGTGTTTCGGGATTCATCGTCGTGTCCCAAAGTTGGCTGGGATTCATTTCGCCCAAACCTTTGTATCTTTGCAATTCGTAACCTCTGCCAAATTGCTCTACCAACACTTTAAGTTCTTCGTCGTCGTAGGCGTATGCAACCTTGTCACGCTTGGAGATGCGGTACAAAGGAGGCATACCAATGTAAACGTGTCCTTGTGTGATAAGTTCTTTCATATAGCGATAGAAGAAAGTCAAAAGAATTGCTCTAATGTGTGCGCCGTCTTGGTCAGCATCGGATAAAATGATGATTTTGTCGTATTTCAAGTCGTCAATGTTGAAGTCTTCTTCGCCGATGCCTGTGTCCAGTGCCGAGATGATGGAACGAATTTCGTCGTTGGCAAGTACTTGGTCAATACGCTTTCTTTCGGCGTTTAAGGGTTTTCCTTTCAAGGGCAAAATGGCTTGGAAACGTCTATTTCTGCATTGTTTTGCACTGCCACCTGCCGAGTCGCCTTCTACGATAAACAATTCGTTTGCTTTGGCGTCACGTCCCGTGCAAGAAGCAAGTTTACCCACCAAAGTGGAATTGAAAATGCTGTTCTTTTGGCGAGTGACTTCTTTTGCTTTGCGTGCCGCTTCCCTAACTTTTGCCGATGCAATGGATTTTTTGATGATTGTTTCGGCATCTTTTGCACTGGAAGCAAGTAGCGTGGCAAAACCTTCTTGTGCAAGAGCTTCGCAAGCAGTTTTGGCTTCAATGTTGCCCAATTTGGATTTTGTTTGACCTTCAAATTGGACGTTTTTCATCTTGATGGAAAGAACGGCCGTGATACCTTCACGGAAGTCTTCGCCCAAAAGATTGTCTTCTTTTGCTTTGAGCAAGTTTTTGCTTCGTGCATATTCGTTGAAAACCTTGGTCATTGCCGTTTTCCAACCCGTTTCGTGCGTTCCACCTTCGGGGGTGGGAATATTGTTGACGTACGAAACGAGATTTTCCGAATAACCGTTTGTGTATTGGAAAGCAAATTCCATTTCCAACGTTTCGTTTTTTGCAGAATAGGTCATAACCTTTTGGTGAATAATGACCTTGTTGCTATTTAAGTCTTTTACAAAGTCCACCAAACCACCGTCATACTTAAATTCGTGTTTGCTCTCGTCCAAAACTCTTTCGTCGCAAACGACAAAGTGAATGCCCTTGTTCAAAAAGGCAAGTTCCTTTACACGTTTTTCAATGGTGTTGCGATTCATCATAACGTTGTGGAAAACACGGTCGTCAGCCAAGAAAGTCACACTTGTGCCGTGCTTGTCCGATTTTCCAACTTCCTTTAAGGGTGCGGTGGGAATTCCACTTTCTATCTTTTTGCCGTCGCTTGAAGGGTTGCTTTCAAAACGTTGAAAATACTCCTTTCCATTGCGACAAACGGTAATTTCCAACCAGCGAGAAAGTGCGTTGGTAACGGATGCACCTACGCCGTGCAAACCACCCGAATACGAATAGTTGTCGTTATTGAATTTGCCCCCTGCGTGCAATTGGGTAAAGACAACTTCTACACCCGAAACACCCAATTGAGGATGGATGTCGGTGGGTATGCCACGTCCGTTGTCGGAAACGGTTACGCTTCCGTCTTGGTGCAAAGTGATTTCTATTTTATTGCAAAAGCCGTTGGCGGCTTCGTCAACCGCATTATCTACGATTTCCCACAACAAGTGATGTAAACCGTTTTGACCAGTCGTACCAATGTACATACCGGGACGCAAACGAACGGCATCCAAACCCTCCAAAACCTGTATGTCTTTTGCATCATAACTTGCTTTACTCAATGGAATTTCCTCCGTAAGTGAATATTTTTTGTTGGTGAAATACACCACGTTTTGGTGGTGTGTTTTAAACGTAGATATTATACCACAAACTAAAGCAAATTGCAATAGTTTTTTAATAATTATGCATATATTTTGTTACAATTTTGTAGTTTATATATAAATAGCAAAATTTATGCAATTTTATTTGTTTTAGGTATTTTTATACATTGTTTTAAATAGTTGAAAATAGCATTTTTAACGCTGTTTTGGGGGATTTTTTTTGACATTTTTTTGTTAAAATTTTTGTTGTTTGAAAGAAAATTTTAGACTTTTTTTGAAGTTAATTTTATAGAAATTTTGAGACAAGAGTATGGGTTTCCTGGTTGTATTTCGTCTTGTTTTTGAAACAAAAATTTAGGCAATTTTTAGTCGTTTTTGATGGTTTTTATGGCTGTTTTGGGTGTTTTTTGGGGATAAAATTTAGTAGGAAAATGAACTTTCTTCGACTTGTTTTAAGGGAAAATTTGCTTGGTTTAAGACTCTAAAGCCATTGTTTTTTGGGGCAATTAAATTTAATTTTGCACAAAAAAAAAGAACAAACAAGTGCTTTTTTCTTGTTTGCTCTTGGGGTGTTTTTTCTGTCTTTACCACTTTTTTTTGTGTGTCTTTTGGGTGTATATTTTTACTTGATTTTGCCTTGTTTTGCAAGTTCCTCTTGCAAAATTTCGGCACAATACCAAACGTATTTGGCACAAGGTCTTGCCTTGTAAAATTCTTCGTTTCTGGGTGTAGGCACAAAGTTGTCGTCCTTGGTTTTTATCAATTCCGAGCAAGTTACCGAGCCAAAATGTCCAATAAATTGACGCATTTTTTCTTGCACCAGCTTGTAGTGAGCAAGTTTGTCCGTGTCGCTTTCGGTATCGGTATAGCCAAAAACAATGCCCAACACCATAAGCATACCGCTTACTGCACCACATACGTAACGCATTCTACCCATGCCACCACCGAAAGATGACGCCATCTTTTTTGCCGTTTCTTCGTCAACGTTGGTCACGTCCGAAAATGCGCAAAGCACCGATTGGGCACAGTTGTACCCAGACAAAAATAATTCCGTTGCAATTTTAGGGTAGTCTTTCATATCAGTTAAGTTCCTCAAAAAGCTCTTCAATTGGCTCGCTTTCCACTTCTTGCACCTTTCCTTGGTCTGAGAGACGAGTTACCACGTGGTCAAAGGGAAGTTGCACTGCGTTGAAAACTTGCAATTGGTTTGCCGTCTTGGAAAGTTGACTTTCGCCAAAAGGATAAAGTTTTTCGTCACAGTGAGGGCAGTTCATATAGGACATATTTTCCACCAATCCTACAATCTTGATATCCATAAGTTTTGCCATTTCTACTGCCTTTTGAACAATCATAGATACCAATTGTTGAGGCGTGGACACAATGATGATACCGTCAATGGGCAAAGATTGATAAACGGTCAAAGGCACGTCGCCCGTTCCCGGAGGCATATCAATGAACATAACGTCCACGTCGCCCCAATATACGTCGTTCCAAAATTGTTGCACCACGTTTGCTAAAACCGGACCACGCCATACGACGGGATCGGTTTCTTTTTCCAACAAAAGGTTTGCCGACATAATTTTTACACCGTTTTTTTCCACAGGTAAAATGCCGTCCGCAACGGCTTCGGCACGTTCGGTTACGCCAAAAAGTCTGGGGATGGAGGGCCCTGTGACGTCGGCATCCAAAACGGCAACTTTAAAGCCTTTTTTGTTGGCTATTGAAGCCAAAGTGGCTGTCACGGTGGATTTTCCTACACCACCTTTACCCGAAACAACGGCATAGACTTTTTTAATTTTGCTTTTGCCCGTGTCTTTGGGAAGTTTTTTGGGACCTTTTCGGCTGTCACATTTTTGACCACACGAAGAACAGTTGTGAGTGCAATCTGCCATGGTTATC
>JAGBWW010000022.1 GCA_017629595.1 Clostridia bacterium
AATTGCCCATTGCAAGCACGACGAAAATAGTCACTGCACTTACTGTTTTAGAAAACCTTTCAAACATTGACCAAATTGTGCAAATTGATAAACGTGCCGTTGGAATTGAAGGGAGTTCCATATATCTAAGAGAAGGCGAAAAATATACCGTACGTCAGCTTTTGTATGGACTTATGCTTCAAAGTGGCAACGATTGTGCTGTACAGCTTGCCTTAACGGTTGCAAATAACGTTGAAAACTTTGCAAATTTGATGAATTTGACGGCTAAAAAATGTGGTGCGACTGAAAGCAATTTTGTCAATCCTCACGGTTTGCACAACGAAAATCATTATAGCACAGCGTACGACTTAGCGAAAATCACCTCCTATGCATTGCAAAACGAGACCTTTGCTCAAATTGTCAAAAGCAAGTTGGGAGAGGTTTCGTTGGATAACCCTCACAAAATTTACAACAAAAACAAGTTGTTGAAAAATTGGGAATTTGCCGATGGCGTAAAAACAGGTTTCACAAAGAAAGCGGGACGTTGTTTTGTAGGTAGTGCAACTAAAGACGGGATGCAACTTGTTGCCGTTGTGCTAAATTGTGGTCCAATGTTTGAAGAAAGCAAAAGTTTGTTGGAATATGGATTTGAAAATTGGCAACTTTGTTGCATAATTCCTCAAAATAAAATGTGTGGCGTCCTATATAACAATGGAAAATTGGAATATTATTATTGTCCAACAGCCTTATATTATCCGTTATCAAAATCGGAAAAAGCATTGATTGAAAAAGATATTTCATTACCAAAAAATCAAGAAGATGGGCATATAACTGTTTCTCTAGACAAACACTTGATTTTTTCTCAAAAACTAGTTACACTTGATTAAAAGAGGTAACTAGTTTTTATGATGAGATTAAACAAATATTTGGCATCATGTGGTATTGCCAGCCGTCGCGGTTGCGATGAATTGATTAAACAAGGCAAAATTTCTGTAAACGGCAAAAAGGTCGTTGATTTAGCAACCCAAGTTAACGATGACGATGCCGTTTTTTATAATGGTCAACTTGTGCAACCTGCGCAAAAGAATATCTATATTATGTTGCACAAACCCAAAGGATACGTCACGACCATGTCGGATGACCTTGGAAGAAAAACAGTAGCCGACTTGATTGATACAAAAGAACGCGTTTTCCCTATTGGCAGACTTGACTACGAAAGTGAAGGCTTGTTGCTTTTTACAAATGACGGCGAATTGGCAAACAAACTAACTCACCCCAAGCACGAAATTGGCAAAACTTACGTTTGTCGTATTTCGGGGAAAATCAAACCTCAAGACGTCAAAGCGATTAGAAACGGCGTTGTTTTGGAAGATGGACACAAGACAAAACCTGCCTTGGCAAAAGTTGTCGCAGGAAACGAACATACAACGCGTATTGAATTGACAATTTTTGAAGGCAAAAATCGTGAAATTAGACGCATTTTTGCAACCTTGGGATACGAAGTTGAGTTTTTGAAACGTGTTGCAATTGGTCAACTTAGACTTGGCAGATTGGAACGTGGCAAAACAAGAAGTTTAACAATACCCGAAATAAATTACCTTAAAACACTCTAATTTGGAGTTTACAAATGAAAATTTTATTGACAAACGACGACGGATATCAATGTATCGGTTTGCAACTTTTGTGTGCCGAACTGTCCAAAGAACACGAAGTTTACGTTGTTGCACCCAATTCACAAAGATCCAGCACGTCGCACCTAATTCACTTTCATAAAGATATTGAATTTAAGCAACTTGACAACTATTTTGGCGCAAAAGTTGCCTATATATCTTCTGGCGCACCTGCCGATTGCACAAAATTTGGCGTGTTAAATCTTGGCGTAACATTTGATTTGCTAATTTCCGGCCCAAACGATAGCGAAAATTATGGCAATGACGTCGTTTACTCAGGCACGGTTGGCGCTGCCGAAGAAGGCGTTTTATGTGGCGTAAAAAGTGTCGCAATATCAAAACTTGGACACGGTGGCGACTATCAAAGTTGCATTGAATTTTTGAAAAACAATTTGCAAACCATCGTCAATTTGGATATTGGACGAAACCTTTTGAATATTAACGTTCCAAACGTTGAATACAAAAAGATTAAAGGTGTGATCGTCACAACTCAAGGCGACAATAAATACGATGATTATTACATAAAACACGATGGCGACAACTGGTATTTGACGGGCGAAAAAATTAACCCCGAATTTGCTACACATGATGACGTGTTCTATTCGGAAAATGGATACGTAACCGTAACCCCCATCAGCATCAGGCAAACGAATGAAAAATTGATTCAAACGTTGAAATATAGTTTCAAAATTTAGTTATGAAAATTGCAGTTATCGGTGGTGGTGCCGCAGGCATGTTTGCCTCGGCATTTGCATCAACTAAACAAGGCGTTCAAGTTGATTTGTTTGAAAAAAATGAAAAACTTGGCAAAAAGATTTATATAACGGGTAAAGGACGTTGCAACTTTACCAACGTTTGCGACGTCAAAACTTTTTGCGAAAACGTTGTAAGCAATCCAAAGTTCGTCTATGGATCGTTGTATAAATTTACTCCCAACGACGTCCTTAATTTCTTTGAAAATAATGGCTTAAAGTACAAAGTTGAACGTGGCAATAGAGCCTTCCCTTTGTCCGACAAAGCAAGTGACGTGACGAAAACGCTTGAACGTGTTTTAAACAAAAATGGTGTTAATATTCACTTAAACACACCCGTTTTGAGTGTAGAATATCAAGATAACGGTGTTTTATTAACTACTATGTCTGACATAATACACTTTGACAAGGTGATTATTGCAACAGGAGGCTTGTCTTATCCAACAACGGGCAGTACTGGAGACGGGCATAAGTGGGCAAAGAAACTTGGACTCAACACAATTGACTGCGTGGCATCTTTGTGCGAATTAAAAACCAAACAAAACTTTTCGTCTCTTGCAGGAATTTCTCTTAAAAACGTAACCCTTTCGGCAAAGCTTCCCAAAGTTAAAAAACAAGTTGAGTTGTTTGGCGAAATGCTGTTTACCCATCAAGGTATTTCCGGTCCAATCGTATTGTCTATGTCGGCAAAGGTCAACCGATGCCATTTCCCTTTAGATATGAATCTTGACTTGAAACCTGCATTGACCGATGAACAACTTAACCAACGTCTTTTGAGGGATTTTAGTGCCAATTCCAATAAAGACATTATCAATTATTTACCCGAATTGTTGCCTTCCGGCATGTGTAAAACGGTCGCAAAGGTTGCTAAAATTGAAGAAAACAAGAAAATTCATCAAATAACCGCCGTAGAAAGACAAAGATTGATAAATGCTTTGAAGCAATTTCCCATCACGGTCACGGGGCTGGCCGATATTGAACAAGCGATTGTTACGGCAGGAGGAATTGACGTAAAAGAAATCAATCCGGCAACAATGCAATGCAAAAAGTTTCCAAACGTTTATTTTGCGGGTGAAATTTTGGACGTAGATGCCATGACGGGCGGGTTCAATTTGCAAATAGCATTTGCAACAGGCCGTCTTGCTGGCTTGTCAGCCCTTGAAACAGACTAGTTCTCAACTATTAAACTCGGCTTTTCAAAGTCGAGTTTTTTTAATCAAACCTTGAATTGCTAGTATATTTTTGATACAATCATATTGACGAAAAATGGTTGGAAATATTAGAAATGTCAACGATTGTGGCAAAATTGACCACAACCGTATATAGATTTTTTTGAAATTTAGTTTATAATAATGGTATACG
>JAGBWW010000023.1 GCA_017629595.1 Clostridia bacterium
ATTTTTGTTGTTTTTGTTGTCGGGATTGATGAAGATAACAACTACGATACCGACTGCTGCGATGACGGATACGCAAATAAGAACGATTTTCCATACGTCGTTTGTCGTTGTTTCAACTTTTTCTTCTACGATTTTGACAAGCAATACAAATTGAGAATCATTTGCGCCTTGGTCGTAGTTTTCACCTGTTGCAACGTTGCCGTATGCGTCTGTTGCTGTGTAAACGATTTTGTAGAAATAGTAAGAATAGGTTTGTTCTTCGCCGTCTTTAACTTTGTCTGCAACTTTCAAGCCTTTGCCAACGTTGTTTTTGTCGGTGAGAATTTTGTTTGTATCTGCATCGTACAAATCTTCGTAACCTTCTTGTGCGCCTTCTGCTTTGTCGTAGATAAGTGCCCAGTTGGAATCAATATCTTCTTCGGACGTGCCACCTACCCAAACGTAAACTTTGTAGTTGTATTCTGTTGTGCTTCCTTCTTCATCTGTGATTGTTGCAGAAGGAACGATGAAACCTTTGCTACCTACAACACCACTGTTTTGAAGTACGCGGGGAACGGAAATGGAAGGTGCGCCTGTGTCAATGACGTTTGCTGTGTATTCAACGTAGCTGTCGCCGTTTTGCCAAGAACCAATGATTAAACCTGCATTTTGCAATGCTTGTTTTTCGACATCGCTAAATGCTTCAAAATCCAATTCGTTGCCTGCAAGGTCTTTGATTGTGATACGGAATTTGTAAATGCCAATACCAGAGAACTTGAAGGTGTCTGTGATTGTTACCCAGTTTGTTTCAAGGTCGGAATAGTTGGAACTGGAAACGTACTTGACTGTGACGTTGAGTTTTTCATCCGTTACGTCGCCTGCAGAGTATTTTTCTGCAAAGTTAGGTTTGAAATCGTCAGCTTCTGCTTTGGTGTATTGTGCCGTGTCTTCTGTAAGAAGGTTTGTTCTTGTCGTGCCATCTACCGTGAAGAATTGGGGAACAACGTAACCGTCACCGGAACCGATAACTGCAGAAATTGCTTGTACGTATTGTTGCAATGCCGTATAGGTAAAGCTGGGTGCAACCGTGTCATAGCAAGCAGAAACGGGGGTGGAGAAACTTGCTGTGTAATCTGCACCTGTTTTTGTGGAATCTGCTTCTGCAAAGACAAACCAAGTTGCAACGTTTGTGTTGCGCAAAACTGTCAAAAATGCGTCAACGTTTGTTGTGTCGTAGCGAACTGCATCGCCGTTTTCAACCCATTGAGCAAATTCTGCGCCTGTTGTGGGCAATTCAACCGTCGTCAATTGAGATGCAGGAACACTTACGTACCAAACTTCGGCGTTTGCTCCGTTTGCGCTGTTTGCTTGATATGCAAACAATACGTTTGTCAAATGACCGCTTTTGAATTTGCCGGAAAATGCTTCAAAATTGTCGCCTTGGTCAAGTTTTACGCTGTAAACGTTGCCGTTGACAAGTGCGCTTTCGTTTGTATCTGCGTATGCTACCGTACCCATGCAAAGGGCAAGTACCAATACCAAAATTATAATAATTTGCAATTTGTTACTTTTCATTTTTGTTAAACTCCGAGTATAAATAATTCAACCTATGTATTTTACATTGTATTAAAGCAAATGTCAACAAAAAGCCAAAAGTTGTTGCCAACATTTATGCTTTTTTGTGAAACAATTACTCGCTGTCTTTGAATACGTCAAGGTGTTTTTCCAAATTAAATCTCTTCCAAGGTTCAATTTGAGGAGGGTAGGAAACGAAAACCATTCTTTCTTTTGTGATGGGATGGTCAAAAGACAGTTGCACTGCCCACAAGGCAAGGTTGTGTCCCTTTGCCAAAACGTCTCCACCATACTTTGCATCGCCAAATACGGCGTGTCCTCGGCAAGAAAATTGCACTCTTATTTGATGAGAACGTCCCGTCGCCAACTTTATACGCACAAGCGATACCGTGTCGTGATAACTTTCCAAAGTTTCGTAACTGAGTTCGGCACGTTTTACGCCTTCATCCGAATAGGTTGCAACGTAAACGACGTTGGTCAATGGATTTTTTTTGAGATAGTTTACCCACGTTCCGTTTCTTTCGTTGGGTGTACCCAAAACGGTGGCAAAATAAATCTTTTCCATCGTTCCCGTTTGAATTTGTTTGGACAATCTTTCGGCACTTTTGCTGTTTTTTGCAAACACCATTACGCCACCGGTGGGTCTGTCCAAACGGTGTACCAACCCCAGATATGCTTCGCCCGGTTTGTTATATTTTTCTTTGACGTAACCTTTAAGCAAAGTCAACAAGTCCACGTCACCACTGTTGTCGGCTTGTGTGGGAAGATTTTGGGGTTTGTTTACAACCAATATTGAGTTGTCTTCGTGCAAAATTTGTACGTCGTCCATTGTAAATTGTTTTTTCATTTTGTTCTACCTTTATATATTGCACTTGCTCCACAAGGCAAAAATACGTCCTTTTCTTCGGTGGGCAAACATACTTCGTATGCTTCAATGTCCCCTTGTCCAAATATGCGAGCCAACACGTTTCGCATGACGGTGGGTTGAAGTCCCGTCGTGTAACTGTTGATAAGCACAAACAAAGGTTTTTCCACCAAAACTTGTTTAACCAACTCCACAAAATCGTACAAGTCGTTTTCCAACTTCCAAATTTCGCCGTTGGAACCTCTGCCATAACTGGGAGGGTCAAGTAAGACTGCATCGTAAAATTTGCCACGTTTGATTTCTCTTTTTACAAATTTTCGGCAATCGTCAACAATGTAACGAATTTTGTCTTCTTCAACACCGGACAATTTTGCATTGAGTTTGCAACGTTCCACCATATTTTTGGCACTGTCCACGTGGGTTACGTATGCACCTTGTTTGGCACATGCAACCGTTGCTGCGCCCGTGTAACCAAAAAGATTCAAAACGCTTACGTTGGGATTTTGTGCAATAAGTTGACGCATAACGTCCCAATTGACTGCTTGTTCGGGGAAAAGTCCCGTATGCTTAAATCCCATTGGTTTGACGGAAAAGGTCAAATCTTTGTAGTCAATTTGCCATGCTTCGGGCAAATTGGAAAAATATTGCCAATGACCACCACCACTTTCACTTCTGTGATAGTGTGCATCCACTTTTGCCACTTTGAAAAAATCTTTTTTCTTGTGCCAAATGACTTGAGGGTCGGGACGGAGCAAAATATGTTTGCCCCATTTTTCCAATTTTTCGCCGTCGCCTGTGGCAAGTACTTTATATTGTTGCCAATCTGTTGCTATTTTCATTATTTTTTTACCACTTTGACGCCAATGTTTACAACGTGTCCGTTGACGTCCCATTGTTTGTCGCTTTCAAATACCGTATTGCGTGTGACGCTATCTGCCAAGGTATCGCTACAAATTTCTTGTGCGTACTTTTCAATTGATTGGGCAACGCTATCTTCTGCCGTGTAGCCGATTTCAATGTGGTCGGTGACGACAAAGCCACAATCTTTACGCATTGATTGTACTTTGGAAACAAACTCTCTTACCAAACCTTCTTCCAACAATTCTTGTGTCAATTCGGTGTCAAGGGCTACGGAAATGCCGTTGTCTTCCACCACTGCAAAACCTTCTTTGTTCTTTGTGGAGATGAGAAGATCGTCTAAGTTGACCGACACTTGTTCGCCGTTGACTTCAAAGGTATAGGTTTCACCTGCTTTTACCGTTGCGACAAGTTGTTTTGCTTTGTCACCCAAATTTGCAAAGTAGGAGCGAATTCCACCCAACAATTTACCGTATTTAGGTCCTAACGTGCGTAATTGAGGTTTGATTTCGTATTGTGCAAAGTCGCTCATGTCGTCGTTTTGTACCAGACGTTTGACGTTGAGTTCTTCCAAAATAATCTTTTGAGTTGCTTCATCCAACGTGATAGGGCAAGAAACGTACATTTCTTGAATGGGTTGACGGTTTTTAACGTTTGCAGTGTTTCTTGCACTTCTGCCCAAAACGACAACTTCCAACGCCGTTTCCATAACTTTGTTCAAATTGTGGTCAATTGCACTTTCGTCCACCATGGGGAAGGAGCATAAATGTACCGATTGAGGTGCATCTTCAAAGAAGTTAGCAACCAAGTTTTGGTAAATGCTTTCGGAAATGAAAGGAACGAAAGGTGCAGAAATTTTTGCGACCGTTGTGAGTGCCGTCCAAAGCGTTACGTATGCCGATTGTTTGTCTTGTGTCCATTCGCCCGCCCAAAATCTTTCACGGCAACGTCTTACGTACCAGTTGGACAACATATCTACAAAAGACTCAATTGCACGAGAACTTTCGGTAATTTCGTATTTTGCCAAACCTTCGTCCACCTTTTTGACAAGCAAATTGAGTTCGGACAACAACCATTTGTCCATCAAAGACAATTGGCAATCTGCCAAAGTGTATTTGGAAGGGTCAAAGTTGTCAATGTCGGCATACAAAACGAAGAAAGCATAGGTGTTCCAAAGTGTACCCAAAAATCTTCTTTGCGTTTCGCTGACTGCATCCAAATAAAATCTGGAAGGCAACCAAGGAGAAGATGCCGTGTAGAAATGCCATCTTACTGCGTCTGCGCCTTGTACGTTGAACGCCGACCAAGGGTCAACGACGTTGCCCTTGTGTTTGGACATTTTTACACCGTGTTCGTCACCTACCAAGCCCAAAACAATGCAGTTTTTGAAAGGTGCTTTGCCAAACAACAAGGTTGAAATGGCAATAAGCGTATAGAACCAACCACGAGTTTGGTCAACTGCTTCGGAAATGAAGTCGGCAGGGAAGTTCTTTTGGAATAAATCGTGATTTTCAAATGGATAGTGGAATTGTGCATAAGGCATTGAACCGCTGTCAAACCAACAGTCAATAACTTCCTTTTCACGCACAAATTTGCCACCACACTCGCAATCAAAGGTTACTTCGTCAATGTAAGGGCGGTGAAGTTCAATGTTTTCGTCACAACCGGAAAGGTCGTGAAGTTCTTTGCGACTGCCCACAACGTGGACTTTGCCACATTTTTCGCATACCCATACGGGCAAAGGCGTTCCCCAATATCTGTCACGAGAAATGCCCCAATCAATTACGTTTTCCAAGAAGTTACCCATACGGCCTGTGCCGATTGTGGCAGGAATCCAATTGATTTCGCTGTTGACACGCAATAAATCGTCTTTTACTGCCGTCATTTTTACAAACCAACTCTTTCTTGCGTAATAAATGAGAGGTGTGTCACAACGCCAGCAATGAGGATAACTGTGTTCGTACATCAATTCGGCAAAAAGAGTGTTGTTTGCTTTAAGTTTTTTGATGATGAGTTTGTCGGCGTCTTTGCAAAATACGTCGGTCAAATCGTCGCAACCTTCCACAAATTTGCCGTCTTCGCCCACCATTTGAATAAAAGGCAAACCGTAACGAACACCTACTTTGCTGTCGTCTTCGCCAAATGCAGGAGCAATATGGACGATACCAGTACCGTCGGTGAGTGTTACGTAATCGTCACAAACAACGTACCATGCTTCTTCTTTGGGAGAAGCAAAGTTGAACAAGGGTTTGTAGTGCGTTCTTTCAAAATGAGCACCCTTTTGGCAATCCAAAACGACGTAGGTGCCTTCTTCAAAGTGTTTGCTTAAAAGTTCTTTTGCCAAAATGAACTTTTCGCCATCCTTTTCAATGGTAACGTAGTCATAGTTGGCGTTCATACACAATGCAACGTTTGAGGGCAACGTCCAAGGGGTTGTCGTCCATGCCAAAAAGTAGGTGTCACTTGTTCCGTCCACCAAAAACTTTGCAACAACGGATTTTTCCTTTACGTCCTTGTAGCCTTGTGCAACTTCGTGAGAGGACAATGCCGTTCCACAACGAGGGCAATAGGGTACGATTTTGTAACCCTTGTACAAAAGTCCTTTGTCAAAGATGGTTTTTAATGCCCACCACTCCGATTCAATATAATTGTTGTCGTAGGTTACGTAGGGATTTTTCATATCCGCCCAATAACCTACACGGTCGGAAAGTTGTTCCCATTCGCCAAGGTATTTCCAAACCGATTGTTTGCACTTTTCGGTGAAAGGTTGAATTCCGTATGCTTCAATTTGCTTTTTGCCGTCAATGCCCAAAAGTTTTTCAACTTCCAATTCTACGGGCAAACCGTGGGTGTCCCAACCGGCTTTGCGCAATACGTTTTTGCCTTTCATCACTTGATAACGGGGAATCAAGTCTTTTATAGAACGAGTCAACACGTGACCAACGTGAGGTTTTCCGTTGGCTGTGGGCGGGCCGTCGTAAAAAGAAAAACTGCCTTCGCCTTTGGTTGTTGTTTGTTCAAAAATCTTGTTTTCTTTCCAAAATTTTAAAACTTCTTGTTCTCTCTCAACAAAATTGAGATTTGCTGATACTTTTTTGTACTTGCCCATTTTTTGCCTCCAAAAAATAAAAAAAATCCGTTGTTTGAAAAAACAACGGACATTGTTTACCATTTCAAACACCGACACCAACATGCCTGATTCCTTTAACGGGGAATATCCGTGCTTGCTTACTTACTTTTGCCGTTTTGGGCAAGCCTGCTTGTCGGGTGATAACAATTTGCCTTGTGCCAAACACTTTCACCAACCGTGTTCTCTCTTTAAGCCAATAAACAAACTGTGTTGTCCCGCCTCAAACGCATTTATTTTTTAGTTACCTTTAAATTTTACTGCCTGACAGCCAAAAAGTCAAGCAAAGTCTTTAACTGCGGTTTTTCTTTTGCAACTTTCTCTTGCCGTTTTCGTCCACAACGTAGGTGTTTTCCAACGTTTGAATTACACCCTTGCGCCACTCGGCAATGTATTGTTGACGAAGTTTCTTTTGCTCTATCGCTTCTTCTTCCGTCAAGCCCTCTGCCTTGGATTTTTTGGCAAGAAAGTTGATTCTTTCAATCAAAGATTGTTCCATATATTTCCTCGTATTATACGTTGTATTCGGTGACTGTGCAACCTTGGTTGACTGACAAGACCGAAACGGTATCCCCGCAGGTGACTACTCCAAAGCTTCCTCGTGGCACATACTTAACTCCGCTTAGTGCTGCTGCATCCCTGCCCTGACACGGTTCACAGGTAAATATTGCACGAGACCTTGGTATCTACGTTCCTTACGAGTGCCTGCTTTCCACCCTGACAGCCGTCCAAAAGGTATTCGGCCCCGCTGTAGTGGGTTGCGGGTAAAGGGCACCACTAGCTCCCCGCTTAGCACAGTATTGTGATTATACCCCAAAGTCTAAAAAAAAGCAACAACAGAATATAATTTGGGGAAAAAGAATAAAAAAACAATATTTATAAAGGTTATTTCTTACAAAAAAACGTCTCGTTTGAGAACGACAAATGAAAAACTGTCCTTGACTTTTGTTTGCAACGCTTCATATTTTTCCATAACCATCAATTTCAAAAATTGGGTGGCGAACTGCCGTCCAAAACTTTTACCAATAAAAAACAGCCGTCAAAATACGGCTGTTTTTTTGATTTTGAATTTTTTGTTAAATAAGTTTTGCAATTTCTTTTTTTAGTCGTGAAACGATTTTCTTTTCCAAACGAGATATGTACGACTGGGATATGCCCAAAAGGTCGGCAACCTCTTTTTGCGTTTTTTCTTGACAATCTATTCCAAAACGCATTGACACGATGGCACGTTCTCTTTCGGAAAGTTGAGCAAGTCCTTGGTGCAAAAGTTGACGCTCCACCTTTTCTTCCACAGTTTCGTAAACGTAATCTACGTCGCTTCCCAAAACGTCGCCAAGCAAAAGTTCGTTTCCCTCCCCGTCCACGTTGAGTGGCTCGTCCAAGGATATCTCGTTTTTGCGCCTTGCCATTTTGCGTAAATACATCAAGATTTCGTTTTCTATGCAACGGCTGGCGTAGGTGGCAAGTTTTATTTGTTTGTCTTGTTTGAAACTGTTGATTGCCTTAATTAAACCTATCGTGCCAACGGAAACAAGGTCTTCCATTTCTGCCTTGGTGTTTTCAAACTTTTTTGCAAGGTACACCACCAACCTTAGATTGTGCTCCACCAAAAGACTTTTGGCATCGTCGTCGCCTTGGTAAAATTTTTGAAGCAAGTCGGATTCTTCCTCTTGTGACAAAGGTTGGGGCAACGATTCGTTTCCGTAAACGTAGCACATAAGTTTGTCGCTGATGCCCAAAAAGGCAAGTATTTTTTCAAATATTTTTTTAATCATTTTCCTCCTCCAAAAAAGATTGGTTTAGTATAAGTTGAAATTCACCACCCGTTTGGTTTGATATGGCAAAATATACTTCTTTTTGCACCTTGCCCATTTCCACAAATCCTTTTATACACATTGCCTTTTCTTTGCTGTCCACCGTTTGGTAATCAACGCTTGTGGCTTGTTTTAATAAAATGGCTTTGCTTAACGGCTTTTGTAACTTTTGTGACAAACTGCCACAAGCAAAACAAACTGGCAACCCTTGGTGAGACAAGGTATTTCCACTGTCCAAAAGGGCAACTACGTTCCACCTTTTGCCGTCAACGACTGCCGTGGCACTTGTGGAAAAATTGGCAAGTTTTTTTGCCCGTTTTGCCGAGTGAAAAACTATCCACACCAAAAAGACGGCGAAAAAGATGCTCAAAAGCCACACGCCAAATGGAATTTGACTTTGGTAAGTGAGCGTAGTATCCAATGAAAAAGGTACGCCAAAAAACCAAAACAATGCAACCAACGTGCCACCCAAACAAAATGTGACGGCAAGACTTGTCAAACACTTTTGGGCAAGTTTTTTGCTCCCCAAAGGCAAATTCATAACCACCAAACTTGCCGTCTTGTACAAGTACAACAATACGCCACCACCTACGTATGGCAAGGCTATTGCCGTTGCCGTACCCAATAGCGCACCCAAAATAAGTTGCCAAATTTTCGCATTGCTTTTTGTTATCTTGTTTGTGCAAAACAGTATCAAAAAGTCAAACGTAAGATTGTCTAAAATTACATATTCTATATATACGACCATCAACAAAAGAATAATGCTTTTCGTTTGGACAAAAGAGAGAAAATATGTAAAAAAAAGCCAACATTTGACTGTTGGCTTTGTGTAAGAGGGCAAGTTTTCTTTAAGTTTTGTTGCAATAAAAAACCAACACTCTCTTAAAAATTGAGAGTGTTGGATGTCTTTTAGTAAATATTTTCGTTTGTTAAACAAAATCGCCTTTTATATAAAATATCAATTTGGCTTTTTATTCGGTCAAAAGTTTGACGAGTTGGGCGACGTCTTGAAAAACGTAGGTGGGTTTTGTGGGGTAGTCGGCAATATCGCCTAACGTGGCTTCGCCCGACAAAAAACAAACCGTTTCTATACCCGCATTTGCGCCACAAGCAATATCTGTGTAAAGTCTGTCCCCCAAGATGAGCGTTTCATCCTTGGTATAGCCAAACTTTTCCATTGCAAAGTTTGCCATTTCCTTGGAGGGTTTTCCCACGTAAGTGGGTTTTTTGCCCGTTGCAATCGTCAACATTTGACAAAAACTGCCACAATCGGGTACAAACCCAAAATCTATGGGGCAAACCAAGTCGCAATTCGTTGCAACGAAAGGCACGTCTTTTGTGAGCAACCAACTTGCATCAATAAGTTTTTGGTAAGTGAGTTGCGTGTCGTAACCAACCAAAAGAAGGTCGGCATCTTCTTTTTCAACAAGACAAATTCCACCTTGTCGCAACTGACTGCACAAAGAGTCGGTGCCTACACAATACACCTTTGCACCAAAATGATTGGCTTTTAAGTAGGCAATGGTTGCATCAGTTGACGTGTAAAAATCACTTGAAGAACAATCAATGCCCATATTTTTTAGTTTGTTTACGTAGTCGGCAACCGATTTTGACGAATTGTTGGTGACGAAAACGGCTTTTCCCACCTTGTTGGCGTATGCCACCATTTCTTTTGCTCCGACAAAAAGTCTATCGGCGTTGTACAGTGTTCCGTCTTGGTCAAACAAAAACAGTTTTTTGTTTTTGAGAGCGTCGCACGATTTTCCAAAATAATCTTTCATCTTAGTCTTGCAAAACCTTTGTCATTGCGCTCTTTAATTGTTCAATTTTGTTTGCGCAAAAAACTCTATCGCCAACTGCCGTAAGATACACTTTGACAAGGGGTTCGGTACCGCTTGGACGGACCATAACCTTTGCTTTGTCCAAATAGTAACTTAATACGTCGGCTTTTGGAATATCCAATTCCGTTTGGGTAAGATAATCAATGCACTTTGTAACCTTGTCCTCGCCAATTTGCGTCAAAGGGTTTTCTCTCAAACCAGACAAAAGACTTTGCATTTTTGCAAATCCACTTGCACCTTCAAAGGCAAAAGACACCGTTTCGTGATGATAATATCCGTATTGGTCGTAAAGTTCGTTCATACGATCCACCAAACTCTTGCCTTGTTGCAAGTAGGCAGATACCATTTGGCAAATGAGATAGCAAGTGCCAACACCGTCTTTGTCACGGAAGGCAGGAGTTGCCAAATATCCGTAACTTTCTTCATAACCCAAAGCAAAATCGTCTTGACGGCCTTCTTTTTCCAAAATGGCAATTTGTTCGCCAATGTATTTGAAACCTGTCAAAATTTCTTTGATACCACTTTGGTATTGCTTTGCAATTTCCATTGCAATGTCGCTTGATACAATAGTTTTGTACAACATATTGTTTTTGCCTTGACGTCTTGCCAAAACAAAGTCGGCAAGTAATGCACCCATTTCATTGCCGGAAATGCAAACGTATTCGCCATTGTGAAGTACGGCAACACCAACACGGTCACAGTCGGGGTCGGTTGCCAAAACGATGGGCGCGTTGATTTTTTGTGCCAATTGCAAACCCAATTTCAACGTTTCACGTTTTTCGGGGTTGGGCGAGGGACAGGTGGGGAAGTTGCCATCGGGCAATGCTTGTTCGGGAACGATAACCACTTTTGCGCCGTATCTTTCCAAAACGTAAGGCACCACTTTGTAGCCTGCACCGTTTAAGGGAGAGTAAACAACCGTTAGGTCACGAATTGATTGCATATTGAGTTTGTACACTTCTTCCAAATATTCGGCGTGACAATCAATGGTTTTGATAAGTCCCGATTCCACGGCTTGTTGATAGTCGGCGTGGTCAACGGCAAATTGGTCAATTTTTGCAATTTCTTCTGCGTAAACGCTGGCAGAGTGGTCGGTACATTGATAGCCCGTGCCTTCGTACACCTTGTATCCATTGTAAATGGCGGGGTTGTGGCTGGCAGTAATCATAACGCCAACGTCACAATTAAGTTTGCGAACAGCATAGGACAAAAAGGAAACCGGCATAACGTCGGTGGAAATGTAAACGGTGATTCCGTGTTGAGCAAAGACGGTTGCTGCACGTTGGGCAAATACGTCCGATTTGATACGGCTGTCAAAGTTGATTGCAACCGATTTTTGTCCGTTGCCATCCATAACCCTTGCAATGCCTTCGGTGGCTTTGTCCACAGTATAAACGTTTAGGCAGTTACTTCCTGCCCCCAAAATGCCACGCAATCCTGCCGTGCCAAAGGACAAGTCTTTGAAAAATGCATTTTCAATTTGTTCGTCGTTCATTGCTTTGAGTTCGGCAAGTAATTCGGCGTCAGTTACCTTTTCCAACCAATGTTGATATTTTTGTTTTGCGTTTGTCATAAATCTCTCTCCTAAAAAAGTATTTATATCAAATATTTTTGTCTTAATTGGTCAACGTCGGCTTGTGTCAGGCCGATTGCTTTGTGCAAATATTCCTTTACACTGCCATAGTTTTGCTTTATCCACTCTATTACTGGAAGAATTCTTTTGAGCGAGGGAGAGGCAAAATCTCGTGAAAAGTCTGCTTGTGTTTTGTCTATGAAACGCACCTTTTCCAAAACGTTTATCAACGTGAGCATTCGCTTTGTTTCTTTGGAGGGATCTATCATGTAGTCGTCCAAAATGGTTTGCTCGTCCACGCCAAGCGCCGTGTAAATCAGCAAAGTGGCAATGCCCGTTCTGTCTCGTCCGTGTGAGCAAAAATAGACCGATGCACCATCTTCTTTTTCCAACAAAACACGAAACATTTTATAAAAGCCAAGTTGTGCTTCGGGGTCGGAAACAATTTCCATATACGTTTGATACATATACTCTTGTTCGCTCATTCCACTGTTGAAAAGTGCCTGCATCTTTTTAAGTCCCGAAACGTTGTCGGCAGTGATGCCAATAAGTGCGTTTTTGATGATGGGAATATGCACCAAATTGACGTCGCCAAGGTGCTTTGATACTGGATGATGTTCCCTTTCGCCAAAGGTACGCAAATCTAAAAGCGTATCAATTTGGCAATCTCTTTTGAATTTTTTTGCAGAGCGCTTGGAAAGTTTTCTCAATGCGCCACTTCTAAAAATTTTGCAAGGGGCAACCGTTTTACCGTCCATGGTAACAACACCACCCAAGTCACGGGTGTTTTTGCAACCTTTTAACGTAATTTGTCTTGAATTCTTTTGCATTTTGTCCTTTGATTTGCCCATAAAAGAGCAAATTCTCATAAATATCCATTTTATAATATAATAGCCTATTTTTAAGCAAAAATCAATACTCTTTTTGAAAATGTAAAGAGTTTGTAATAAATATTTGAACTTTTGAAAAACCACGAGGCAAGTTGACGAAAGGTTGCGTTTTAAGGAATTTTCCCTATTGCACAAAAAGGAGGCAACAGTAACTTTTTTTTGCAAACAAAAAGCCAACTGCACCACGTTTTTTTGAAGGCGTTGTCGGCTTGACTTTTCGTTGTTTTTACGTATTTTTCGCACTCTTTTTGCATCTACCCACAAAAAGACTTTTCAAGCGTTTTTTTGTAGGTTTCGTGCCTCACTGCAAAAATTTGTAAAATGCAAAATTTTGAAGTTTTCTTCTTGTTTTGTGGCAAAAATATGAAAAATTTGCTCTTTTTCTTATTTGATTTCTTGGGGCAAAAGAGATGCCGAATCTTTGTCCAAAAGGACGATTGCGTTGGGGTGAAGTTGCACCACCGAACAAGGCATGTGGGGGTGGCAAGGTCCGAAAAGCATATCTTTTACAACCCTTGCTTTGTGCTTTCCAGACGAGATAACCAACAAGCATTTTGCCGTCATAAGTTGCGATATGCCCATTGTTATTGCCTTGGTGGGAACAAGTTCAATTGAGTTGAAAAAGCGTGAATTTGCCTCTATTGTCGCCCTTGAAAGAGATACGACGTGCGTCTTTGAGCCAAAAGGTGTGAAGGGTTCGTTGAAGCCAACGTGTCCGTTTGGTCCCAAGCCAATTATTTGTAAATCTCGTGGATTTTGCGCCAAAACGTCGTTGTATTTTTTGCACTCGTCAACCAAATTTGGTGCAACACCGTTGGGAATATAGGTATTATTCTGGTGGGTATCAACGTGCTCAAAAAGGTGCTTTCGCATAAAATAATGGTAACTTTGTGGATGCGTTTTGTCCAAACCTACGTATTCGTCTATGTTGAAACAAACAACGTCCTTAAAAGATATTTCGCCTTTTTTATGTTTTTCCACCAACTTTTCGTATATGCCAATAGGGGTGCTTCCCGTGGCAAGTCCAAGTGTTGCATTGGGCTTGTTTATTATTGTTTGTGCAACAATTTCTGCTCCAATTTGACTGAATTGATTGTAATCGTCTGCGATAATCAGTTGCATTTGGTTCTCCATAATTAAATTTGTGAACAATCACTTTTTTAATATATGAATAACCACATTTATTTGTATAAGCATTTAATAAAAATTCAAAAAAATTAAGCAAACTAACGCATAAAGAAAGCCATTTCTAAAAAGACTGAAAAATCAAACGAAAGCAATACGAAAAAAGCCAAAAACAAACAAAACCTAAACAAAAGAGAAGAAGGAAAACCAATTATTTAAAAAGGAGTAAAACAATATAAAAACCCTAACAAAGAAAAACAAAAAGTTTTTTCAAAAAATATAAAATACAATATCAAGCAAATAAATATGAAAGAATAAAGAAAAGCACTTGTCAAAAAAATACAAAAAAAAGACACAAGCATTTGCTTGTGTCTTTTGATGTTGTTACAAAATTGTAATTATTCGCTGATTTTGGAAACAACGCCGGAACCGACGGTGTGGCCACCTTCACGAATAGCAAATCTCAAACCTTCTTCAATTGCGATAGGTGTGATGAGTTTGACGGTCAATTTGCAGTGGTCACCGGGCATAACCATTTCTACGCCTTTTTCAAGTTCAATGGAACCTGTAACGTCTGTTGTACGGAAGTAGAATTGGGGTCTGTAACCAGGGAAGAAGGGTTTGTGTCTGCCACCTTCTGCTGCTGTCAAAACGTAAACTTGACCTTCAAAGTTTTTGTGAGGGTTGATGGATTTGGGTTTTGCAATAACTTGGCCTCTTTCGATTTCTGTTCTTTGTACGCCTCTCAAAAGCAAACCGACGTTGTCGCCTGCGTATGCTTCGTCAAGAAGTTTACGGAACATTTCGATACCTGTGCAAACTGTGTTTTTGGTTTCTTCTTTCAAACCGACAATTTCAACGGGGTCAAGGTTTTTGATTGTACCTCTTTCTACTCTACCTGTTGCAACTGTACCACGACCTGTGATTGTGAATACGTCTTCTACGGGCATCAAGAAAGGTTTATCTGTTGCTCTTTCGGGTGTGGGGATGTAAGCATCTACTTCGTCCATCAATTTGAGGATGGGTTGGAATGCAGGGTGATCAAGGTCTTTGACACCGGATGCTGCTGTATCCATTGCGACTTTTGCGCTACCTTTAACGATGGGAATATCGTCGCCGGGGAATTCGTAGTTGGAAAGCAATTCTCTAACTTCCATTTCAACGAGTTCAAGCAATTCTTCGTCGTCAACAAGGTCTGTTTTGTTCATGAAAACGATGATGTAAGGAACACCGACTTGGCGAGCAAGCAAGATGTGTTCTCTTGTTTGAGGCATGGGACCGTCTGCGGAAGAAACGACCAAAATTGCACCGTCCATTTGTGCTGCGCCTGTGATCATGTTTTTAACATAG
>JAGBWW010000024.1 GCA_017629595.1 Clostridia bacterium
CAAAAATCAAACACTTCTTGAACGTACGCTTCAATTACGTCAAGAGGCAAGTACACAAGTTGATGCAAAGACGAATCCCAATAATAGTGATTGAATAACGCTTGGCAAATTGCATCGATGTGTTTAATTTTTTCCAATTCATTATGGGCAATAACAAGGGGTTCTATTTCTGTTTGCCACTCTAAGAACAAAGGATAAAATTCATCGCCTTGTTGAGGAATTGTTTCTTGACGTTCACCATACAAAGAATATTCCAGCCAAAAAGTGACGTAGTCTTCACCATCAAGCTCTGTGGAATATGAATCAAGTTTCTCGGCAAAATAGTCAAAATCAACTGCATTTATTTGATAATCGTATTGTTGTTGAGCCGAAACTTGCATCAATGCTAATTGATTTCTTAAATAGGTGAGGAAAAGGCCTTTGTTTACAAGGATTTGATTATCTTCCAATTCCTCTACACCATTTAGATAGTAGATTTTTTCAAGGGAATTGGAAACACCTGCATACACGCCGTTGCTGTTCATATATTCCGGATAGGACAAATTACCAAATTCGTCCATTTCGGCTGCAACCATCAAATACCTATTTTGGAATGCGTGGTTTATCGGCGACGGCATTTCAACAAATTGTTGCAAAGCGTTTTCATTTAGAAAGGCTATCGTGTAAAGACCATAGTACAATTCCGTTTGCAATTCGTACATAAGCAAGAAATTGTTTTCATCTTCCTCTTTCAACACGTCAAAACGGGAAGGCAAAGGATCACAATTGATGATACCCACAATTTTAACCACTTTATCATACGAAAGTTGAAATTGTTTGCCAATAAGATCTTGTTGAGAGGTCAATTCAACTGGCACGTTGTTTGCATCAATCAAATTACAATTAAGCATAACGTCTGCCATGTACGAAGAAATACAAATTTCGTTGTCGGCAACGGGATAACGACCATAAGCCATTTGATTTCGCAAGGGGTGATTTTTCGGCAAATAAGTGACGTGTCTAAACGTATTGCTGTAATAATTTGACGTTTCTTCAACGCCGAAATTTATAACTGTGTCAATGGTGCCAAAGGTATATTCCCCATATTGATTTGCAAGTTGATTGACGTCTTCTTGAGAAAACTTTGTATAAGAAGAATAGGTATATTCTTCTTCCGCTTCGCCATTTTCATAATATAAATTGTGAATTTGATATTGTTTTTCAATGGTGATGAATTGATAGCTGGAATCAATCAGCGATTGTCTAAACGTTGCTTGACTATCATAAAAAGTCAAGGTTGACAACATACCAAACATAACAAACGCCACTGTACACAATAAAATTGTAAACACCAATCTAAAAGGTTTAGTTTTCAACCCTGAAACACCAATTTTAAATGCGTGACGCAAAGGTAATTTGGAACGAATAAAACGGCTGTCCTCGGCATTATATTGTTTTTGGGGCAAATCTTTTTCTTTGGTGTCGTTGAAAACTTCCCTTTGCCCATTGTCGTTGATACGATTGGCGTCTTTAAAAGACTTCACGTCTTTTTCGCCAGTGGCAATCAAGACGTCCGACTTTGCCTCTTTTAAGAAAGTTTTGATTTTTGCAAAGTCTTTATCGTCCAAGTCGGCACCTTGCTTGATGCAAAGAGTTTCGCCAATGGTAGAAATGTTTTCCGTAATTTGTTTTTGACTTTCGTGCCCTTTGGAAACGTCTGAAATTATTTTGCCGTCTTTCAATTCAATAATTCTATCGCCATAAAATTCGGCAAATTCTCTATCGTGAGAAACAACGACGACAAGTTTGTCTTTGGAGAGTTTTTTCAAAGTGTCCAAAACTTGTTTACCTGTTACCGAGTCCAAAGCACCGGTGGGTTCGTCAGCCATAATTATTTGAGGCGACTTTATAAGCGCACGAGCAATTGCAATACGTTGCTTTTGACCACCCGAAAGGGTGTTGGGTTTTCGTTTTGCATAGCCCAACAAATCCACGTCTTCCAACAACTTGTTTATTTCATTTTTATCTTTTGCCTTTCCTTGCAATTCAAGAGCAAGGGCAATGTTGTCTTCCACCGAAAATTCATTGAGAATATTGTATTCTTGGAAAATGAAACCAATAAAAGTGTTGCGATAACTGTCAAAATCGCTTTGAGTAAAATCTTTGCTTGAGCGACCTTTTACAATAATTTCGCCACTTGTAGGGTCGTCCAAACCACCACAAACGTTTAACAAAGTGGATTTGCCACTTCCGCTTTTACCCAAAAGAAAGACCATCCCCGTTTCAGGCAAACGGACGCTTACCTCGTCAAGCGCTTTGACGTCGGCACCACCTTTCGTTTTGTAAATTTTTGTAAGGTTTTTTACTTGAAGCATATAAACACCTCCATTTTGTTATTTTATCACACGCGACAATCAAAGTAAATACTATGTTGTAAAAAACCAACATTTACACACAAAACGTCTAAAAACACCATCAAAAAAAGGCATATTCAGTTGAATATGCCTTTTTTTAAGTTGAAAAAATAAATTACTGAAATTTTTCGTTCCAATTAAATGCGTCTTTGAAAGCAAAGTTGTTTTTGAGAAAGTTCGAAATGCGTTCAATCAGCCATCCGTTGACAATTGCACAAACAATTGTGCCCCAATTGATACCCACAAAACTTTTGAAAAAACTTAGCGATAAAATCACACTCAGCACACAACTTGTACAATCGTAAATTGTTTTTGTCTTGCCAATGGTTGTGTTGAATTTTTGAGAAAATTCTTTGACAAGCAATTCGTATGCTTCGGGCGGGAAATAGGTATAAAACAACAATGCAACACCTATGGAGCAAACAACCATACCCACCACATAAAATACAATTTGCCAACCAATACCCGAAAACGGAATCAATGCAACTGCGCTCATCAAAAGGTCCAAAACAATGCCGTAAATAAAGGCAGTAACAAAAGACAAAAGGTAACTTTTTTTAACCGTGCGCATCACGATTGATACCAAACACAAAAGAACTGCTTGAAAAACGTATTCGGACATACCAAAGGTGAAAAATGGCAAATATTCGGACACTTTCAAGTGTATCAAATAGGCAGGTGCCACCACCATTGACATACCAAAATTTGCCTTTTCCATCAATGCCGTACCAAATGCCAAAACAATTATTCCCAATACGTACGCCCACTCGCTGTAAAATACTCTTTTCCCTTCCATAAAAACCTCCAACGTTGCAAATCCGTTTGATATAGAAACGGAAAAAGATGTAATTGAACAACTTGTATTATACAAGTTTTAAAAGCCAAACTAAGTTAAGTGTATAAACTCTTAAAAAAACCTCAGTCAAACTGACCGAGGTTTTGGTGGGGAGGGGTGGATTCGAACCACCGAAGTCGACGGACGACAGATTTACAGTCTGTTCCCTTTGGCCACTCGGGAACCTCCCCATATGGAGCTGGTGAACGGACTTGAACCATCAACCTGCTGATTACAAATCAGCTGCTCTGCCGATTGAGCTACACCAGCGCATTTTTCTTTACACCCATAAGGTGGTGCCCAGAGGCGGAATCGAACCACCGACACAGGGATTTTCAGTCCCTCGCTCTACCTGCTGAGCTATCTG
>JAGBWW010000025.1 GCA_017629595.1 Clostridia bacterium
CTTATCTTGTTTGTCATCATGTATGTATTGATGCTTACTTTCCCCAAGTATCGTCCTTGGATTGCATTGTCAACAGCTGGCATTTTCATCATTTTGGGATATTGCAATCTTTTCCAACTTGATATCTTGTCCGCACTTGGTGCAATTGACTACAACGTATTGTTGATGATTGGTGGCACGATGGGCACCGTTTCTTTGTTTATTGCAAGCAAAATGCCCTCTCGCCTTGCCGAATGGCTCATCACAAAAGTTCCCAACGTTATGTGGGCAGTAACAGTCTTGTCCTAGTTTGCCGGCATCATCAGCGCCTTTGTGGATAACGTTGCAACCGTTTTAATGGTCGCCCCCATTGGTTTGGAAATTTCACGCAAACTCAAGATTTCCCCCGTTCCCGTACTTATCTGCATTGCAGTATCTTCCAACTTGCAAGGCGCAGCAACCCTTGTTGGCGACACAACAAGCATTTTGCTTGGTGGCTTTGCAGGCATGAACTTCTTGGATTTCTTCTGGATGAACGGCCATCCCGGCATCTTCTTTGCAACGGAACTTGGTGCTCTTGCATCCATGTTCGTTTTGCTCTTCTTGTTCCGCAAGGAAAAACAACCCGTTACGGCTACAGTTGAAACACAAGTAAATGACTTCTTCCCCACAATCTTGATGTTGAGCACAGTCGTTTTGCTTATTTTGGCATCTTTCCTCCCTGCACCTCAAGAAGGTTTTTGGTTGACCGTCTATAACTTGAGAAGTGGTTTAATTTGCCTTGCTTTGTGCATTATCGGCGTTGTACGTGCTTGCATCAAAGGAAAAGGCCCTCAACCTCTTAAACAAGTTGTTGCCGATTTGGACACCGACACACTTTTGCTTTTGTGCGGTTTGTTCATCGTTATTGAAGGCATCACGGCAGCAGGCGTAATTGACGCAATTGCCGACTTGTTCTACAACGTTGCAGGCGACAGCCCCTTGTTGTTGTACGTCATGTTGGTTGGTGTATCCGTTGTTCTTTCCGCATTTATTGACAACATTCCTTACGTTGCAACAATGTTGCCCGTCGTACAAAGTTTGGCAGGCCTTATGGGCGTTGAACCTTTCGTGTTCTACTTTGGTTTGCTTATCGGCGCAACCCTGGGCGGAAACCTTACCCCTGTTGGCGCATCTGCAAATATCACGGCAATTGGCATTTTGCGTAAAAACGGTGAAGAAGTTTCAACAGCAGACTTTTTGAAAATCGGCGTGCCCTTTACGTTGGTAGCCGTTCTTGTTGGATCAGCGTTTGTTTGGATTTTCTGGGGCGTTTAATAAGTACAATAACTTTATCTAAAAAAAGCACACCACATTTGGTGTGCTTTTTTGTTTACGTCTTTTCAAAAGGATTTTTCCACTTGTTTCAACTTAGTCCCTTTGGTATTGTTTAATTTTTTGTCAAATTGACAATATTTTGACAGTAAACTTTTACCAAGAGGTGTTTTATGCAAAAAGATTTTGTAAAGGATATTTTTTTGAGTTTTGCTCCCGTTGCTCTTGTGGCAGGTTTGGGCAGTTTGTTTTCGCAAATGGGAATGGAGTGGTACGACCAACTTCAAAAGCCCGACCAATGGTTGCCCAATTTTGTAATACCTTTAATTTGGTCGGTCATCTACGTCGTTGGAGCAATCATTATTTTTAGATTATTGCAAACAAAACGGATGGAAACGAGCCTTGCGACGTTGTTTATCATCAACGGAGTGTTGAACGTTTTATGGTGCTTGGTGTTTTTCACTTTGCGCCAACGATTTTTAGCAATGATAATCATCACGACAAACGCAATTTTTGCTTGGCTTTTGCTGGGTGGAATTTTCAAGCGCAACAAACTGTTTGCCGGATTGTTGCTTATCTACCCTATTTGGTTGAACATTGCCACCACATTGAACTTGGCGACGTGGATTTTGAATTAATTTTAATATGCACAAAAGCCCTTGCAAAACTGCAAGGGCTTTTGGCTTAAAGAGGGGAACAACTAAAGGAGTTTTTGACGTTTTCTTTATACCGAAAAATCCCGACAACAAGAAAAACAAAAAACTTAAACAAAGACAACAACTTTTCTTTGTGGTTTAAGTATAACAATCATATGTTGACAATGCTTGTCAGCATTGAAAAGATTTATTAAAATTTATGAAACAAAAAAAAGACTTGTTCTTTCAAGTCTTTTTTATGTATTTTACAACAAAATAATGATAGTTAAAACAATTCCAACGCCGAGGGCAGAAAGCATCATTGCCGAAGCAAGACCTGCCAAAGCATCAAAAACGACGTTTGTGTTTTGTACGGGCTGTTCTTTTTCAAACGCATCTTGTTCCAAAGTAAACATTGGCTTTTTTTGAAAAGAGCGAAGGGCAACCAACATCATAACAAAAAGTTTTGCAATGGTAATGACGCTTGTCACAAAACTCGCCACGCCAAGCAAATACACCCACAAAAGGGAATCTGCGCCCATTACTTGATAAACTCTTATTGTGGCAGTAAGCAACAAAACCGATGCAACAACCCAAAGGGACAAAAAGATAAGTTTCAGCACGTTTTGTTTTGTGCTGTTTGTTCGATAAGAGTATTCAACGTTTGCAAACCAAACTTTGTAATTAAATCTTTTTGGAAAATCTTTCATTGTGTCTCACTAAAAATAGTATGTTGTTTTTATTGTAGCATAGACCAAAAAGAGCTTCAACTATTTTTGTTTTGCTTGGGTTTTTAATTCTTTTGCCTTTTGACGGGCTTTTTCTTTGATGATTTTTGCCTTTTCTTCTGCTTTAATTTTGAGCGCAAGGGCTTTTTGTTTTGCCTTTGCCTTTTCTTTGGCTTCGGCAATTCGTTCTTTTTCTTTTGCTTTTTCCTTTTCTTTCTTTTGTTTTTCTTTGGCTTTTTCTTTTTCCTTTTGTTTTTCTTTTTGCTTTTTAACCGTTGCCTTGTCAACGGGGGTTGCGTTTTCTTCTTGCAAAGACATTTCAAATTCTATTGCACGAGACAAGACGTGTTGCATTTTTCTTTCTTCTTGCGCACGTTTTTCCAAGTTTTCCAAGGCGTTTTGATTGTCGTCTCTTGTGCCTCTTACCGTCAAAGCCATTTTTGCCGAGTTTTCACCGAACTCTTGCTTGTATCCATTTTTTGTTTGACGTACAAAGTTTTCTTCGTTAAAAAGACAGCAGTTGAGTGCCAACGTAGAGCAAAGGTTGTGCAAATAATCGTCTTGGTCGTTATCCACCATTTCCACAACACGAACGGTAAATCCGTTTTGTTCGTACGTTGCCATAAATTGCCAAAGGTCAAAAAGTCTTTTGTATTGAGGATCATCCAAAATTTTGGGTGTTCTCACAATGGGAGGACGAACCATCATTCCACGAAAAGCTTGCATAAAAGGTTTGTCTTTGTACGATTGAAGTTTTGCATTGATTTTATCAATACGTTTTTCCCTTTTTGCTTGTTTGTCGCCTCCGCCTTCAAAAGTAATCATGGACAAAGAGTATTGCTTTTTGCCGTCTTGCGCTGAAATTTGCGTCTCTTTTGAAAGGTGTGCTACGGTAGATTTTTTAACGTCTTTAATTCCTTGTGCACGTCTGCCAAAGAAATATTGCAAGTTGACAACCAACGTGTATGCAAACTTGTTTTCGTAGTTAAAATACAAATGCTCGCTATCGGCATAGGTTTGACCCTTTTGACTTTGACGGGAACGCTCCAACAATCCGTTGTTAAAAGCGAGAGTTTTGGAATACTCTTGCGTACCTTTACCTATATTTTGGCGCGCTTCCGAAGCTATTTGTTTTTCGTATTCTTCAAAAATATGTTCTATGGCGGGAAGTGTTTTTTCCGTCTCTAAAATCCAGCAGTCGTCAATATTTTCTTCCACTTGCTTTTTAGTCACGTTAATTTGCGCCTCGCCTTTTCCAACGGAATTTACAACCTGCGTATAATAGCGCTGGTTGTGAACTTCTTCAAAGGATTGGGTGTATTTGGGTTTTTTATCTCCTTCGCTGATAAACATTGTTTTTCTCCTGATCGTTTTGTAAGTCCATCAATTCTCTTTGGTTTATTTGATTGCCTGTTATTTTGCCATACATTTTCAAACAACCTAAGTCAAGCAAAGCGTCCACTTGTTCTTGCGTTTCTACGCCGGCGCAAATCGTTTCCACTTGATATTTTTCCGCCAAAGCAACGATATCTTTTACGGCGTTTTTAATTTGTTCGTTATTAATCATTTCTTGCGCCAAATAATCGTCCACTTTCAAATAGTCAAAGGTTAAGTAGTCAAAGTTGCGTTGCGTTTGATAATGCGAACCAAATTCGCAAATGGCAATTTTTATGCCTAATGAACGAAGTTTTTCCAATACGCCAACCACCTTGCTGTCGGAAGTGGCAACGTCTGCCAAAGCAACGTCAAACTGCAAACGTCCTTCTTCAATTTCAAAATATTTAATGTTTTTCTCCACTTTTGCCAAGAAGTTGGGAGCAAGCAAACACACGCCGGAAATTCTTATTGCGATTTTGGAAACGACGGATTTTTTGCAAACGTAAAGGGATTGCATAACCTGTTCCAAAGCAACGTCGGTGATTTTTACAATTTGCCCACTTCGTTCGGCAATGGAAAAATATTCAACACTAGAAAACGTTCCGTAGAAATTGTCGTTGATGACCACTTCTGCTTGCCAATGATCGCAACTGTTTTCAGCAAAATCTTTTACTTCTTGATACTTTACTTCAATTGCTCTTTGCGTGTTTTCCGTTTTTACAATTTCCAAACCTTTCGTTTTGGGAACAATTTTCTCTTTTGCCTTTTGAGGTTCTTTCTTTTGTTCGCTTGTGCAAGTTACAAAAAGGTCTGCCATCGTTTTGAAAAGGTTGACCAAATCGGGGTCAAACTTTTTGCCACTTTCGTATTCAATTTGTTCGACGGCGTCTTCGTTGGAAAGGTAATGTTTTTTGACCAAACTGTTTGTCAAACATTCGTATTCAAAACAAATGGCGCACATTCTTGCCAAAAGGGGAATTTCTTCCTTTTTCAAGCCGTCGGGAAAACCTTGACCGTCCCATCTTTCGTGGTGGAAACAAGCAACGTCTTTTGCTATGGTTCGAATAAGTTTTTCTTCTTGAGAAAGAGCGGAAAATTCTTTGAAACTTTTTATGTCTTGCATCAACAAGCGAGCGCCCTCTTCGGTGTGTTGAGGACAAACGACGTTGCCCGAATAAGAAAGTCTTTTTTCTTCTGCCGCATAGCCAATGTCAAAATACTTTACGGCGATCCCTACTAATGGTGCGTTTTCTTTGGTCATTATTGCACAATCAGGATAAAGGTCCATTTCCACTGCTTTTTCAAAAAGAATTTGCGTGTTGTGTGCTACACGTTGGCAGTATGCCACGACTTCTATTCCTAACGATTGAAAAATTTCTTCTCTAGACAATTGCTTTTGCATAAAAAGACTCCTTTGTTGTTATATCAAATAAAGTATATCAAAGATGCAGTAACAAAAGAGTAACAAGGCAACTTTTTCAATAGTAACAATTTAGTAAAAGTTTCAATAGGAAAAATTGCATCAAAAAAGCCGTCGTTTGACGGCTTTTTTTATAAAGTTTTTTAAATTATTTTCCCAAATGGAATTTCATTTCGGAAAGTTCTGCCAAGGTTTCTTCTGCCCAAGCATAGTCTGTCATATAAGTGTAGGAAAAACGGTTGATTGTTTTTTGATCGCCATCCAAAAACTTGAAATAGTCGCAATCAACTTTTTCGCATCTGAGACTTTTTTCCATTTTTTCGTCAATGACAATGTCCGAAAGGTCGTTTTCTTGCAAATATCTTCTAAGACGTTGCCACAGCATACGATATTTGGTTGCATTTTGGTTGTTGTAAGGTTCGCCTTCCCACAAACGAGCAAAAGCTTCTTCGGTGTTGAGGTTTTTACCACGTTTGTCCACCAACAAGGCAAACAATTCTTTGACTTTTTTGCCTCCAAAATTTGCAGGTTTTCCGTCAATAAACACTTCAAATTGACCAAAGGTACAAATGCGGACACGTTTTTCTTGACGTTTTACCAACAATTTTGCTCTATCAAAAACGCTCTTTATTTCTTCGCTGGAATAAGGTTTCAAAATGTAATAGTCAGCGTTGAGGCGGATGAAATCGGGCAAATATTCGCTGTACGCAGTAACAAACACGATTACGATTTGAGGGTGAATGTCTCGCAATTTTTGTGCCAATTCAATACCGTTCATGCCGGGCATTTCAATGTCCAACAACGCCAAGTCAACGACGTTGCTTTTTGCATACTCCACGGCGACAAAAGGATTGTTGAAATATCCCATCAAAGAAACGCCTTCTATTTTTTCGCTTTCTTGCTTAAACTGTTCAACGCTCCACAATTCGTCATCTACGATAATTGTTTTCATCTTTCTTCCCCCTTAAAGGTTACTAAAACTCTTGTACCAATGCCTTCTTGACTGTTTATTTCTAACGTTGCACCAACGGCATCTTGCAAGCGTATTTTTATGTTTTTGAGGCCTGCAACTTCGTCTTTGGGTTTTGTTATAAGATGTTCCACGTTGAAGCCAACGCCGTCATCAACAATTTCCACGCAAACGTTGTCGCCTTTTCTATAGGTGGAAAGGACAATTTTGCCCCCTTCCAATTTTTTGCAAATCCCGTGCTTGATGGCGTTTTCCATCAAAGGTTGAATGGTCATGCTAGGCACGGAGAAGTTGCTTTCATCAATTTTATATTCTACTGCCAATCTATCCCTAAAACGAACCTTTTCAATATCTACGTAGGCACGAATAAGGGCAAGTTCTTTTGCAAACGGTATGATAGTATCCACATTTTCCACGTCCATTGTGGAACGAAGATATTTGGAAAAGTTTGTCGTCATGTCGTAGGCAACTTTGGGTTCGGACACGATAAGTGCACGAATTGCTGCCAACGTATTAAAAATGAAGTGCGGTCGTCTTTGACTGAACATCAAATAACGTTTTGTCTTTTCCAATTCTTTTTCCGCAACGTAACCTTTTTCTGCTTCGTAAATGGTACGCACGACGGTAGATGCGTGAACCACTGTCAAGAATACCAAAAAGCCCAAACCGGAAATAAGCCCTGTAGGAAGAAATACATTAAAAACGTAGAACAAAACGTATTCTACCAAAAAACTTGTCAAAGCAATTACAACGCCAACTACTCGTGTAACAAAGTTGGGACTCTTTTTGCTTTTTCTAAAATTGATAAAGAACGGTACGCAATATACGATTGCTTCCAACAAAATGATGACGTTGGTCAAAACGTTGAGATCGGTCAACTCTGCCCAGCCCAACATATACAATGCCATTTCTGTAACAAGGTTAAGTGCCGAAACATACTCCAACGCCTTGGCAAAAGGTTTTGCCCATTTGTCTCGCGTAGAAAGTCTTATGTACGAGGCAAAAAAGAGGGCAAACATCATAAGGGCAATATAAGTTGCTAAATAAACTAATTGTTCATTTACAAACAAGCCGATGACTTTTGATTCAAACACCAACCAAATTCCCAAAAAGAGCGCTGCAACACCCAAAAACGTTTGTGCGCGTTGTTCCCATCTTCTTTTAAGAAATACGCCTGAAGAAACGGAAACAAACAAGCCTGTGCAAAGCACAAAAACCCCAACCATCATTTGAGGTAGATGTTGCCAACAAATGTATTGGAACAAGGCAACGTTTGTACCGAACTCCACTTCGTAGGTTTTGCCACTTGAACTTTTTAAAGGCGATTGCAAAGTGATGGAAATTTCTTTTCCCGCCATGTCGCTTGTGATTTCCAAAAAGTGCCATCTGCTGTAATTTGTTTTGCCAAACATTCGGATTCCATCAGTGTCATAAAAGTAAACAACTTTGCCATCAATGGCGACCTTTACACTTTGTTTGGAAGAACGCATCATCATCACGGGAATTTCCGACACGTCTTGAGGCAAAGTGGCGGTTATTGTAAACGCTTCGCCCTTTTCAACGTCAAGGTTTTCAGGCAAAGAAATGGCCTCGCCTTCATAAAACCATTGCAAGCGAGTTAAACTGTCTTGATAGGGCGTATTTGTCTTGTCAAACTGAAAAATGCTTATCCAAAGGACAACCGTCATTGTCAAAAAACAGACAAGAAAGACGGAGCCCAATATCCAACCAAGAGTTTTTCTTTTCATTTTATAACCGTTTTTAACCTTTTTTATGCTCCCCTAAAAGAGTTTAGGGGTTTTTGGTTTGTTTGGCAAAAGATGCCAACTCTTTGCTTATTTCTATTTGTTGAGGGCAAACTTCCTCACAACTTTTACAGCCAATACAACAAGAGGGTTTTTTGTTTTGTGGAAGATTATCTATCGCCATCTTTGTAAAAAAGTCGCCGGGCGCAAAACAATATTCGTTATATAATCTCAAAAGTCGTGGAATCTCCAATTTTTGAGGACAATAGTCCACGCAATATTTGCAAGAGGTGCAAGAAACTTTTTCTATCATACTTTTGCCAAGAGCAACAAGCTGATCAAACTGTTGTGCTGACAAAGGTTTTTCTTGGTCAAAATATTTTACGTTTTCTTCCAACTGTTCCAAAGTGGACATACCGGACAAAATCATACCAACGCAATCAATGGAAGAAAGCCATCTAAATGCACTTTCAATATGTCCAAAGCCAGAAATTTCTTTTACCTTTTCTTGGATTTGTTGGTTTAAATTTACCAGTTTGCCACCACGCAAAGGTTCCATAATCCAAACGGGCAAGTTATATTTTTTGCATAATTCAATCTTTTCTTTGCCCTTTTGCCAAGTCCAATCCAAATAGTTTATTTGAAGCTGGCAAAATTCCATATGTTTGCCATACTTTTGTAAGAACTTTTCCAAAACGGGAATATCGCCGTGCGCCGAAAAGCCAAGATGCTTGATTTTTCCTTCTTCTTTTTGTTTGACCAAGTATTCCACCACTGAATACTTTTCATCCAAAAAGTTATCCACGTTTCTTTCGTTTACGTTGTGACAAAGGTAAAAATCAAAATATTCCACTTTGCACTTTTCAAGTTGTTTGGAAAAAACTTCTTCTTTTTTCTCAAAAGTAGAAAGGTCGTATCCGGGGAATTTACTTGCAAGGTAGAATCTTTCTCTATCAAATTTGGACAAAATTTCGCCAATAACAATTTCCGATTGACCACCGTGATAGCCCCACGCCGTATCAAAATAGTTGATACCCAAGTCAATGGCTTTTTGAACCATCAAAGATGCTTTTTCCACGTCAATTTGATCGTTTTTTTCAAAGGTGGGCAAGCGCATTGCACCAAAACCCAACAAGGACAACTTTTTATCTTTGAACTGTTTGTAAATCATATCATCCTCAAAAGTACAGTTTTTTATATTTTGCCACAAAAATTGAATTTTTGCAATATAAAAGTATAAAAAAAGCATCGTTCTCTTTTGACGATGCTTCTTTTTATTATTTTTCTTTTTTAGATTGACAATTTTTACTATGTGCACAACCACAACAGTTGCCACAGCCTTTGTTTTCTTTTTTGTCTTTGACGCTCTTAACAATTGTACCAACGACGATTGCTCCTGCCAAGACAACGATTAATATATCTATCATTTTTTCACCTTTCTATTGAACAACTTTCCTTTGGAGTGCAATCTTATCAAGACAAAGACCACCGCCCAAATGCCTGCAAAGATAAACGCCGTCCACAACCAAGTACCGATGACGTACACCATCATAGATACAACGTAGCTTGTTGCAAGCCAAAAGACAAGGGTGTTTGTAAAAGTCTTTTTGTCTGGAGACTCTAACTTGGCTGTTGCAACTGCGGCAAAGCAAGGGATTGTAGTCATATTAAACGTAATAAACGCCAACAAAGCAGGGATTGTTGCTCCCGTTGTTTCAATCATTTGAACGACGGAGGAAACACCTTCTTGACTGTCAACAAAACCACTTACAATGCAAGCGGCCAATGCCGAAAACGTTGCAACGACGTTTTCTTTTGCAATCAAACCTGTAATTGCTGCAACGCCAAATACCCACGCCCAATTGGACAATTGACTGCCAAAGCCCAAAGGAGTAAACAGAGGAACAATCAGACTTCCGACACCTGCCAAAATGCTCTTGTCAATATCTTCGTCTGGAAGAAAATGCCAATTCCAATCAAAGTGACTTACAATCCAAATAATTACGGTGCTTGCCAAAATGATTGTAAACGCCTTTTCCAAAAAGTGTTTCAACTTGTCCCAAACGTGCAACAACAAGCTTGTTGTTTGGGGTTTTCTATACGTAGGCAATTCCATAATAAAGGGGGTTACGTCGCCTTTTTGAGTTGTTGCGCGCATCAAAATTACCGAAACAATTGCACAAATAATGCCTATCACGTACATTCCGTATGTAATAACGTCTGCATTGCCTACGCCAAATTTCATAACGATTGCGCCGGAAACCGCCGTCAAAATGGGAAGTTTAGCCCCACAACTGAAGAAAGGAATTACTCTAATCGTCGTTGTTCTTTCTTTTTGGTCCAACAACGTTCTTGTATTTACCATTGCAGGCACAGAGCAACCAAAACCCATAATCATGGGCATAACTGCACGACCGGAAAGACCGAATTTTCTAAACAATCTATCCAAAATGAAAGCAACTCTTGCCATGTATCCTGTGTCTTCCAAAATGGAGAACAACAAGAACAATACCAAAATTTGAGGTAGGAAAGACAAAACACCTGCCAAACCACCCAAAACACCGTCACAAAGAAGACCTATTGCCCACTCGCTTGCACCAAGAGTTTCCAAACCTGCGTTTACCCATTCAATAACGGTTGCAGTAACTATGTCCATCAAATTGAACAAAACAACACCGGGGGAGGCCAATGCTCCGTCGCCAAATAAACCTTCAAACGCAGTGCCGGACAAACTTGTCCAATCGCCCAACAACCAACCCAAAAACAGGAAGTTTTCAGAAAAAGTTACGTGAAACACTACAAACAAAATTGCCAAGAAAATGGGAATGCCCCAAATTTTGTGAGTGATAATTTTGTCGGCTTTATCCGATTTTGTGTTTTTGTCCTTTCCTTTTGTTACGCTCTTTTTGACGGCTTTCGTGTAGTGCTTTGTAATATATTTGTATCTTGCATCTGCTACGATAGCATCAAAGTCCGTTCCAAACGTGTCGTCTTTGAAAGTCTTTTTAAACTCTTCAACAACCTTCGTAGGTTGAGGGTGTGCCGCAACTTCCAATTCATCCATTTCAACAAGTTTAACTGCGTGGAAAAGGCTATCTTTTACGCCAAGTCCGTCAAGAGCAATTTTGCAGTCGCCAATTAAGTGTACAAGTTCGGAATTTTCCAAAACAGTTTTTCCTTGACGTTTTGTTTTGCTTGCTTCATAGGCTTTTTTCATTAACTCGTCAACGCCTTCTCCGTGAAGTGCCGATATGCTGACAACGGGCAAACCTATTTTTTCTTCCAACAATTTGACGTCAATTTCTACACCGCTTTTTTTGACTTCGTCCATCATATTGAGAGCAACAACGACGGGGACGTCTATTTCCAAAAGCTGTGTTGTCAAATAGAGGTTTCTTTCAATGTTGGTTGCGTCAACGATGTTTATGATGCAATCGGGATTTTCGTTGAGTATGTAATTTCTTGAAATTACTTCTTCGGGAGTGTAGGGCGAAAGGGAATATATGCCGGGCAAATCCAAAATAGAAATGGGGTCTCCAAACTTTTTGTAAACACCTTCTCTTTTGTCAACCGTTACTCCGGGCCAGTTGCCCACGTGTGCAGTTGCTCCCGTCAAAGTGTTGAAAAGCGTTGTTTTTCCAGCATTGGGATTTCCTGCAAGAGCAAACTTTTTCATTGTATTTCCTCCACCGTAACGATTGATGCTTCGGTTTTTCTCAATGCAACTTCATAGCCTCGCAAGGTGATTTCAATAGGATCGCCTAAAGGGGCTTTTTTGCGAACGAAAACTTCCGTTCCGGGGGTGATTCCCATATCAAAAAGACGACGTCTAATTTTTCCTTCCCCTGCAACAAAGTTTACCGTTGCGCTTTTTCCAATTTCCAATTGGCTAAGTTTAAGTTTCATTTTTTCTCCTCTCAAAAAAATGTGAACATTGTTTCATATTTGCCTTTATTTTAGTTTTCCACGTCAAAATTGTCAAGTAAAAACTCGTCAAACGTGAAAGATTTTTCATATTTATGCTCTACTTATATGCTTTCCGTTGCAAAATTTTGCTTTTCATTGTATAATAGAAATACTTTTGGAGGCAAATTTATGGCTGACGTCATCCGAATGCCCAAACAACAACGGGCAATTGACAAGAAAAACCGAATAATTGAAGCCGGATACGAACTTTTTGCAACGGTTGGCTATTTCAACACAAACACCGAGCAAATTGCAAAAAAAGCAGGTGTTTCAACAGGTATCGTTTACAGTTATTTTCACGACAAATTGGGTATTTTGGTGGAAGTGTTGGACGTGTATGCCGACAACGTTTTTATGCCAATTGTTAATAAAATTGAAAGGTTGCAATCAATTGATTTTGACGAAATTTTGCCTGCCATGTTGGAGGATGTTGTTCGTTTGCACAAAAACAACCATCAAATGCACGAAGCGTTGCACTCTTTGACGGCAAGTGTACCCGTTGTAAACGACAAATTTATTGCTTTGCAAGATGACGTAACTGCAAAAATTGCAAAAAAACTTATCTCGCTTGGCTATGACAAGCCCAACCTTTTGGAGAAAGTCCATTTGGCGGTGGAGATTATGCAACTCTTCAGTCACGAATGCGTTTTTGACAATCACGCCTACATTGACTATCCTGCAATGAAAACCATCGTTTTGAACATGTTAAGAAATTTATTCTAGAAAAAAGCCACAACAAAATTGTTGTGGCTTTGCTTTTCGAAAAGCGTTCTTCTTTTTTTACTTTACTTTTTGTTGAAAGTTGTGTTTGTACATCTGGGGCAAGGGGGCAACGTTTGATTTGTGTCCATTTCCAAATTTTGACCGCAGTTGCGGCAAACGTACGTTCCTTGTCCGATTGTTTCGCCTGTCTTGTACATATTGGCCTCCTTTTCAGAGAGATATTTATTTGTAACGCTACTGATTTTATTGTGTTGCTTTTTGTCAAATAAATACCCTATTTTTTTGAAAAATTCTTCTCGGCAGGAATTTTCTTTGCCTTGTTTTTCACAACCCTTTCTTTACTTTTTTGACTTTGCGTTGAACTTTTTTCAAAAATTAAAGCACACCTTTTTCTGGTGTGCTTTTTAATTTTTATTTTATTCGCCCAAAATTTCTTTTGATACGTTTAATGCTCTTTCAATGACCAAGTGCATGTCATAATATTTGTATTCGCCCAAGCGACCAACAAACAAAACGTTTTGCATCTTTGCTTTTTCAGCATACTTTTGATAAAGTTGGTTGTTTCTATCGTTGTTTACAGGGTAATAAGGCTCGTCGCCCATTTTCCACGTTTTGGAATATTCTCTTGTTACTACGGTGCCAACTTGACCTTGTTGTGTATCAAAATGCTTGTGCTCAATAATTCTCGTGTAAGGAGTTTCTTTATCGGTGTAGTTTACGACTGCGTTGCCTTGATAGTTGTCAACGTCCAAAAAGTCCGTTTCAAAACGCAAACTTCTGTATTCCAACGCGCCATAGCAATAGTCAAAATATTTGTCAATTTGTCCGGAGAACAAAACTTTGTCGCAAATGCTGTCCAACTCTTCTTTGTGATCAAAATAGTCGCAATTAAGTTTGACGTCACAACCAGCGAACATTTTTTCCACCATTTGGGTGTATCCACCAACAGGGATTCCTTGGTATGTATCGTTGAAATAGTTGTTGTCAAAAGTAAAACGCAAGGGCAATCTTCTTATGATGAAAGACGGCAACTTTGTGCATTCTTGACCCCATTGTTTTTCGGTATAATCTTTTACCAACGTTTGGTAAATGTCTTTGCCTACCAAAGAAATTGCTTGTTCTTCCAAGTTTTTGGGTTCAACAATGCCACTTTCTTTTACTTGTTGAGCAATTTTTTCTTTTGCTTGGTCGGGGGTGATAACTCCCCACATTTGATAAAAAGTGTTCATGTTGAAAGGAAGATTGTAAAGTTTTCCTTTGTAGTTTGCAACGGGAGAGTTTGTAAAACGATTGAACGTTGCAAATTGATTTACAAAATCCCACACCGTTTTGTTGCTTGTATGGAAAATGTGTGCGCCATACTTATGTACGTGTATTCCGTTGTGGCAATAGGTATAAATGTTGCCTGCAATGTGATCTCTTTTTTCCACAACCAAACAGGTTTTGCCTTTTTTCGTTGCGTTGTGTGCAAATACTGCGTTGAAAAGTCCTGCACCTACCAATAAATAATCATAACGTTTCATTTTTCACCTCAATAAGGATTTTATATAATAAAAAGCACGATAGCCAACGCCGTCAAATAGACGGAGAACCATTTGTAATCGGCTTTTTGTATCAATTTAAGCAACAGTTTGATGGCAATAATTCCCATAATTGCCGACGTTGCGACTGCCGTTGCAAGGTTGTACCAAGGAGTGCTTCCCAACAAAACAACGTCTTTTGGTTGAAGGGCTATTTTTACCACTTGCAAAAGTAAGCTTCCCAAAATTACGGGTATAGACATCAAGAAAGAAAATTTTGCTACTTCTTCTTTTTCGCCTTTTGCAAAAACGCCTGCCGAAATGGTGCAACCGCTTCTGCTAAGTCCGGGAATAACTGCCAATGCCTGACCAATACCCATAAAAATTGCAATTTTTGTGTTCACTTGATACGTTTTTTGTGTCCTTTTCGCCACGTATTGACAAACGAGCAAAACAACTGCCGTTGTCAAAAAAGTATATGGCAAAACTTTTGTCGAATACAAATATTTATCTAAAATATCGCTAAAAAGAAATCCAATAAGTCCGGCTGGAACGGATGCCACCACCCACAACAACAGTTTTTTTGGATTTTTAATCGTTTCAAAAACATACTTGTGAAGAACGACGCTTACGGCAACCAACGTTCCCAAATGCAACAAAACGGACAGCAACAAGTTGCTTTCCACGTCAATATTTAACCATTGTTGCACCAAAAGCAAGTGGCCGGAACTGGATACGGGCAAAAATTCGGTTAGCCCTTGTACAGCGCCAAGCACCAACGCTTGCCAAAAATTCATTTTTCTTCTCCCTGTTTGCTTTTTGTTTTATTATTTTACCAAATATAGTTTGGTCGGTCAATGACCTTTTTATTTTTACGTAATTAAAAAAGCGAAAATCTTTTTGATTTTCGCTTAGTTTTTCTATCTTTTAAGAATTTTGTCCTTTATGTCTTTTACTTGGGCAGCAGTGTTGCTGTTTGTTTTTATTTGTTCGCTGATGATATCTCTTGCGTACATAATCGTCGTGTGATGTCTGCCACCAAAATAATCGCCAATTGATTCCAAAGGAATGGGCAACAATTCTCTTGCCAAGTACATTGCAATTTGTCTGGGGAAAGCAATTTCTTTGTTTTTCTTTTTGCTTACCATCATTTCTTTTGTGATACGGAAATATTCACACGTTGCTTCGACAATTTTGTCTATGGACAAAATTTCTTTTTGATTGTCGCCATAGTCTTCCAAAGCTTGCCAAACAACCGACATATCGTTGTAATCTCCGCCAACCAACATTGCTTGTGAAATGATACGATTGAGCAAACCTTCCATTTCTCTTACGTTTGTTTTGCAACGATCGGCAATAATGCGCAAAACGTCCATGGAAACTTGTGCATGGAAATTGATGGCTTTCTTTTGCAAAATGGCAATTCTTGTTTCAAAATCGGGGGGATTGATGCTGGAAATGACACCCATTGCAAAACGTGTGCGCAATCTTTCTTCAATATTTATTTCTTTGGGGGGTCTGTCCGAGCAAATGACAAGTTGTTTGTTTGCCATATACAAATCGTTGAAAGTGTGGAAAAACTCTTCCAAAGTAACTTCGGTGTTTGCCAAAAATTGAATATCGTCAATCATCAAAAGGTCAACGCTACGATATTTGTTTCTAAATTTTTTGGTTGCGTCGGGATCTTTTGCTCCTGCACGGACGGCTTCAATAAGTTCATTTGTAAACTTTTCGCTCGTTGTGTAAATGGTTTTCTTTTCGGGATGATGCTTTTTAACGTAGTTGCCAATTGCGTGCAAAAGGTGAGTTTTACCCAACCCTACACCACTGTGAATAAACAAAGGATTATATTTTCCACCAGGAGCTTCGGCAACTGCTTTACAAACGGCTGCTGCGTGTTGGTTGCTTTTGCCAACGATAAAATTGTCAAACGTATAATTTTCTACAAAGGTGGTTTGTTCAATACTGTCCAAAAAGTTTTCTTTTGAAACGGGAACGTCCACTTCTTTTTCAATTTTTTCAATATCAGCCAATTCTTTTTCCAACAATACTTTTACGTCGGTAATGGTAGGGAAAATTGTTGACGTTGCAAGTTTGAGCAACTCTTTATAGTTTTCGTTTACAAGTCTTTTTAATGCAGGTGTTTGAGCAAGCAAAATAAAGGTGTCGTTGTAAACACCAACGGGTTCCAAATTGCTGATATATACGTCGTATGCAAGGGTGGAAACTTTGCTTTGAACTTCAATCAAAACGTTGTTCCATAATTGGTTTAATTTAATCATTTGTTTTTCCTCGCCTATATTATACACTAAAAAACTCATTTTGCAAGTATTTTTATTTATACTGCATTTTTCATTGTTTTGGTGTATTTTGGAGTATAAAAACAAAGAAAACTCTTGATTTTTTCTTTTGTTTTCTTTATAATAAATACAAGAGTTTGAACAAGAAAAACAAGTGATTTTTGTGTATAAAAACGAGTTTTCCACAAAACTTATCCACACAAATTATGTCTAAAATAAAACTACATTTTGTAGTTTGTGTTTGGATAAAAATCTATATATTGAGTTTTTGGTTAAAAACACTCCACTTTTGCACAAACTCACACAAACTACTACTACCACTACCTTTGAAATTGTTAATAACAATCGTCAACAAACGGAGGACTCTATGAAAATTATCGTCAACGGATTGGATTTCAACTCAGCAGTAACTTCTGTATCAAAAGCATTGCCTCAAAAAGAATTTTCTCCCATCTTGGAAGGAATTAAAATTGTTGCTCACGACGACAAAGTTGTTTTATTTGCATCCGACACAGATTTATCCATTGAAAAAACAATTTCTGCAAGAGTTGAAGAAGACGGCGAAATTTTGGTACCCGGCAAACTTTTGACCGACTACATCAGAAATATTGCCGATTCCAACGATATTATTCTCACTTGCGAAGACGACAACAAACTCACAATCACTTATGCAAGAAGCGAATGTAATATCCAATGTTTGCCTTTTGAAGAATATCCCGAAAAGGAAGCAATTGATAAATCAAGTTATTTTGTAACGACACAAAAAAATCTTAAAGACATTGTTTCAAAAGTAATTTTCTCCGTTGCAACGGAAGACACAAGACCAATTCTCAAAGGTATCTTTATTGAAGCAAAAGAATACACACTTTCCGCAGTAGCAACAGACGGTTACCGTTTTGCAAAATGCAACAAACCTTTGGAAGAAAGAAACGACGGTTTGTCGGCAATTATTCCTGCAAGAAGTCTTAACGAACTTTCCAAAATGCTTTCCGACGATGATGATTTGGTAAAGGTTTATATTGAAAAGAACTATATGTCTGTTGATTTGCCCGGCACAACGTTGTCTGCAAGACTTTTCACCGAAGGACAATATATCAGTTACGAAAACCTTATTCCCAAAGAATTTGTAACGACGGTTGTAGCAAACAAAGAAATTGTAGAAAAATCTTTGCAAACGGCAGCAATTATGTCTCGTGGTGACAAAAACAATTTGGTTTCTTTTGACATTGAAGAATACACAATGCTCATCACTTCTTCCAGCGAAGTAGGTAAAATCAAAGAAAGTGTTTCCATTTCCTTAAAAGGTAAAGATATTAAATGCAGTTACAACCAAAAGTACATTTTGGATTGTTTGAAAGGTATGGATTGTGATGCAATCAAAATGGAATTTACACAACACGCAAACTGTGTAATCACAATGAACGGCAGTGACGAAGCATTGTACTTCATTTTGCCCGTAAGAACCTACGCATAAACCGAAATCTAAAAAACATAAAAATAAAGAGCAAGAAAAAAAATCTTGCTCTTTTTATTAACAAAAAAAATGGATTATCAAATATTTTATTTAAAAAACAATACTATTAAAGAATCCTATTTTGGCTGGATGTATAAAGAAAAAAATATTTTGAGGGTTAATAAAGTTGTAAATAAATTGGAAAATTTTGTTTACAGTGTTAACTTAATAATTCAAGAAAAAAGTTAAAAAAATAAAATATTTTTAAAATTGTAAACAGGATAAGATGAACTATACCCTACAATACAATAAAACAACAAACTAAATTAAAAGTGGTGTGCTTAGTATCTAAGCACACCCTTTATTTTTTTACCCTTGACAACCGATTTTTCTCAATATATAATTTAAACACCTACCAATACGACAACCGAGGCAACTGCACAAAAACAAAAGCGCCGATACTTGGCGCTTTTTTATTGCAAATGGAAAAGGTGCATTTGCTTTACATTTTACCCCTTTGCCTTTATAATTACCTATTATGATTGATTTTAAATTAGAAATTGTTAAATTATTAAAAGTTGACCTTCCTCAAGAAGAAATATATTCCTTGCTCAGCAAAACTGCTGACGAATCTTTTGGCGACTACACGTTCCCTTGCTTCAAGTTGGCAAAAAGTTTGAGAAAAAGCCCCGTTGCAATTGCCCAAGACTTGGCAAACGAATTTCCTTGCGACGGCATTGTAAGCAAAGTAGAAGCCAAAAACGGTTATCTCAACTTCTATTTGGACAAAGTTTCTGCCCAAGCAGACATTCTTAGAAATATTGAAAGCGCAGGCTCAACTTACGGCGAAAGCAACGTGGGTCAAGGCAAAACCATTTGCATTGACTATTCTTCGGTGAACATTGCAAAGCCTTTCCATATCGGTCACCTTTACACAACGGCAATCGGTAGCAGTTTGTACAAACTTTACAAAGCGCTTGGCTACAATGTTGTCGGTATCAACCACTTGGGCGATTGGGGTACACAATTCGGTAAACTTATCGTCGCATACAAATTGTGGGGCGATGACGACAAAATTGCAAAGGGTGGCACACACGCCTTGCAAGAAATTTACGTCAAATTTCACCAAGAAGCCGAAAACAACCCTCAATTGGAAGACCAAGCAAGACAATGGTTTGCCAAAATTGAAAAGGGCGATCAAGAAGCAATGCGTCTTTTTGAACTTTTCAAGGGTATCACTTTGGAAGAAGTCAAAAAGATTTACACACGCTTAAACGTTCAGTTTGACAGTTGGGCAGGCGAAAGTTTTTACAACGACAAAATGCAACCTGTCGTAGATTTGTTGAAAGACAAAAACTTGCTCAAAGAAGACAACGGCGCACAAATTGTTGACCTTTCCGATTACAACATGTCTCCTTGCCTCATTTTGAAATCGGATGGCTCCACGTTGTACGCAACAAGAGATTTGGCAGCAGCAGTCTATAGAAAGCAAACGTACGATTTTGATAAATGTTTGTACGTTGTTGCATACCAACAAAGTTTGCACTTCAAACAATTTTTCAAAGTTTTGGAATTGGCAGGTTTTGATTGGCACAAAGATATGGTTCACGTTTCCTACGGTTTGGTGTCTTTGGAAGAAGGCGCAATGTCCACAAGAAAGGGCAACACCGTTTGGTTGGACGACGTTTTGAACAAAAGTTGTGCAAAAGCCTTGCAAATCATCAACGAAAAGAACAGTTCTTTGGAAAACAAAGAAGCCGTTGCCGAAGCAGTTGGCTCAGGCGCAGTAGTGTTCTCTGCATTGCAAAATGCAAAAATAAAAGACGTTGTTTTCTCCTACGACAAAATGCTCAACTTTGACGGAGAAACCTGTCCTTATTTGCAATATACACACGCCAGATGCAATTCCGTTTTGGCAAAAGCCCCCACCCTCAACGTTCCCGTTGACTATTCTGCATTAGACAATGCCGAAAGTTGGACTTTGGTAAAACTTTTGAACAGTTTTGAAGAAACCATTGCCACATCAGCCACAAAATACGAACCTTGCCTTTTGTCCAAATATCTCATTGATACGGCACAAGCTTTCAACAAGTTCTATTTTGAACACAGAATTTTGACGGACAACGCCAACAAAACGGTGGCATTGTTGCAAGTGGTAAAAAGCACTCAAAAAGTGCTTAAAAAAGGTTTGGCACTTTTGGGCATTGCAACTCCCGAAAAAATGTAACACAAAACAAAAGACAAAGGCAGGAACGTAAAATTCGTCCTGCCCTTTTAATTTTTCAATAGAGAGAAAATGAAATTATTTAAAAACAACAAAGTGCTTTCCATCGTGTTTTCTCGCAAAAAGTTGGTATTCTCCCTTGCCATAAGTTATCTTTTGTCGGCATTGGCGACGTTGACCATGCCTTATTTGATGAGCGAAATGGTGGAAGCAATAGAATTTTTCCCCCAAACGGAAAGACACATTTACGTTTTGGCTGTGGCAATGGCGTTGTCGGCATTGCTCATTTTGGGTTGCGCAATTTTCAATCAATGGGCAGCAACAAAAATGGCAACTTCCGTCGTTGCCGATTTGCAAAAGGAAATTTTCCAAAAGGTAAACAGTTTGTCTTTTGACGAATTTTCCGCCATTGGCACAAGCAGTTTGCTTACACGAAGCACAGAAGATGCAGGTTTTATTCGTGAGTCTGCAGCGGAAATCGTATATGCGTGCATTGCCGTCCCCACCTATTTTATCGGTGGCGTAATCATGTCCTTTTTGACAGATTGGACGTTGGCGCTTATCGTTTTGGCGTTTTGTCCGTTGGTATTGTTGTTTACACAACTTGTTACCAAAAACATTTGGCAAGTTTGGGAAACGGCAGACGTTTTGACGGACGAACAAAACCGCATTGTCCGTGAACGTCTTTCGGGCGTTAGAGTTGTGCGCGCTTTCAACCGTGACGAACACGAACACAAACGCGCCGAAAACGCAACGCTCAAGATGAATTGGCAATATTTCAAAGGCAACACGCGTGGTGGTTTGGTTTCGCCCATTGCAACCTTGTTGCTTAACGTTGCCGTGGTACTTATCGTTTACATATCCAAAGTTCGCATTGACAACGGAACAAGCAATCACCCCGAAAGTGTAATTGCCGTGGTGCAATACATTGCCTATATTGTCAATGCCGTCATCATGTTGTCTTGGACAATGGTAATGTTGCCTCACGTCAAAGTTGCCATAAGACGCATAAACACCGTTTTAGACTTGCAAGGAGGCCTTGACGGAGAGTCAAGTGGTAAAAAGTTGGACGGAACGGTTGAAATGAAAGACGTTTGTTTTAGATACGACGGCGCAAAAAAAGATACGTTAAACAACGTGAATTTTTCTGTTAAATCGGGGAAAACGGCAGCAATCATTGGTGGCACGGGTTGTGGCAAAAGTGCAATTACAAAGGTTTTGATGGCGTTTTATCCTGTGCGAAGTGGCTCCATAAGTTTGGGTGGCGAAGACTATTCAACTTTGTCTAACGCAACGGTTAGAGACAACGTTTCCGTTGCTCTTCAAAACGCAATGATTTTTGAAGGCACAGTCAAAGAAAATATTCAAATGGGCAATCCCAATGCCACTGAAGAACAAATTGTGGAAGTGGCAAAAATTGCTCAAATTCACGATTTCATTATGACTTGCCCCGACCAATACAACTACCAACTTAAACAAGCAGGCACCAACCTTTCGGGTGGTCAAAAACAAAGATTGAATATTGCTCGTACCATTTTGAAAGATGCTTCCGTCTATATTTTTGACGACAGCTTTTCGGCATTAGACTTTTTGACCGAGAAAAACTTGCGTACTGCGCTCAACAAATATTTAAAGGGCAAAACTCAAATTATAATCACTCAAAGAGCCTCCACGGCAATGAAATGCGACGTAATTTACGTTATGGACAAGGGGGAAATTGTGGGCGTTGGCACTCACGACAGCCTTGTGAAAGATTGCAAAATCTACAAAGAAATTTGTCAATCCCAACTTTCGGGAGGTGACGTCTTATGAGAAAGCAATTCATAAACGAAAAATCTCCTGCAAAACACGTAATTGTACGCTTGTTGCAAGAAACAGTCCCCATTTGGTGGGTTTTGGCTCTTTGTGCCTTGGTGGACGTTGTTTCCATAGTTACCAGTTTATATGGACCACAACTGTTGTCCGACCTTATCAATGCTATTTACACTAAAGGTGTTTTTGGCATAGACATTGAAAGTCAACAATTCATAAACAAATCGGTTTTGTTGTTGATTGTCTATTTGGTTGCAGGTGGTTGTTCCATTGCAACTATGTATATTCAATGTACGGCAACAACAAAGTTCTTCACATACCGTCACAGGGTGGGTATCTCGGCAAAATTGACAAAATTGCCCGTCAGTTTTGTGGACAAAACACCCCACGGCGAAATTATTTCTCGTATGATAAACGACGTCAGCTCTATGAGCAACACCGTATATTCCATTTTGGAAATGCTTATTGCAGGTGTTATCAAAGTTGTCGGTCTTGTTATCGTACTGTATTCCAGCAATGCACTTTTGGCAACGGCAATCGTGGTACTTGTGCCTTTCTCAATGGCATTTTCCACCATTTTGGCAAACAAAAGTGAAAAACTCTTTTCCAAGTATCGCAAGATAAACGGTAAATTGTATTCTTTTATTGAAGAAGATTACACGGGCTTTGCCACCGTCAAAGCCTTCAATTTGGAAGGTCAACAAGCTCAAAAGCAAAATGCAATTATTGAAGAGCACCGCCAAACAGGACGCAAAGCATTTTTTACCAACGGACTTATTCAACCGGTAATAACGTTGTGCAACAACGTCAGTTACGTCGCCGTTTGCCTTATTGGTTGCCTAATCATCGCCAATCAAGTCGGTGGTGTTCAAGGACAACTCGGCCCGGGCGATTTGGTAGCATTTTTGATGTATGCAAAGATGTTTGCCGGCCCTTTAGAATCCATTGCTTGGTGCATGGGCTCTATGCAACACACCATTACGGCAGCACGCAGAGTTTACGACGTTATGGACAAAGAAGAAATGGACCAAACGGTAACTGCCACTTTGCCCCAAAATTTGTGTGGCAACGTCAAATTTGAAAACGTTGACTTTTCTTATTCGTCCGACAAACCCTTGATTCAAAATCTCAATTTTGAAGTTAAAGCAGGTCAAAAGGTGGCAATCGTCGGCCCTACGGGTGGTGGCAAAACAACGTTGGTAAATCTTTTGATGCGTTTTTACGAAGTTCAAAAAGGCACGATTTCCATTGACGGAGTGGATATTTCACAAATTTCTCGCGAAGAATTGCGCAACGCTTTTGCAATGGTGTTGCAAGACACTTGGCTTTTCAACGGCACGATTAAAGACAACATTGCCTACGGCAAAAAAGATGCCACCGATGAAGAAATTGACAACGCTGCAAAACAAGCCCACTTGGACTTTTTCGTGGAAACGTTGCCCGATGGTTATCAAACGATAATCAACGAGGAAAGCACCAATATTTCCTCTGGGCAAAAGCAATTGTTGACAATTGCTCGAGCATATTTGGCAGATAGAAAAATGCTCATTTTGGACGAAGCCACAAGCAACGTGGACACTCGTACCGAACTCATTATTCAAGAAACGATGGACCAATTGATGAAAGACAAAACGTCCTTCGTCATTGCCCACCGACTTTCTACCATTGTCAACGCCGACGTCATTTTGGTGGTAAACAATGGACAAATTGTGGAAACAGGTACTCACAAAGAGTTGTTGGCAAAGGGTGGTTTTTACGCAAATTTGTACAACAGTCAATATGCCGAAATCTAATTTGTTTTTTCAAAACAAAACCCACTGTATTCAAATTTGAATACAGTGGGTTTTTATTTGTCAATTTTAGTTAAAAAAAGTTAATCCAAGTTATCTTCAACACGAGGGGTGCAACCACAATAGTGTTGTCTATAAAGTGCGTATTTGTTGCAAAACTCAATGGTGTAGTTGTATCCGCCTTTTTTCTTGAAATCGCAAGGCAACCATTTTGCCGTTGTTATTTGGGCTTTGCCAATTTGATCCAACCAATTTGCGTTTTTATATGGAGAAACAGACAAGGTGGTTGCAAACCAATCGAACTTTTCGTTTGCAAATTCAGCCGTTTTCAAAAGGCGCATTGCATAACAATCAAAGCATCTTTGTCCGCCCTCTGGCAAGTCTTCTCTGCCACAAGCAACCGTGTGAAATACTTGCTCATCATATTGCTTTTTGACCAACTTGACGGGTTTTACAGCCTCTATGTCGCACTTTTTGTCATTTACAAGGGCAACCAACTTTTCCAATTCGCCAAAGCGTTTTTCAAATTCGGCTTGTGGCAAAATGTTGTCATTTGCATAAAACAACGTTACGTCAAAGTGTGGTGCAAGTTTTTTCAAACACCACGTTGCACAAGGAGCGCAACAGGCGTGAAGCAACAAAGTGGGCACGGCGTCCAAACTTTCAATGATTTTATCTTGTTCTTTGTCCAAATTTACCATTATTCTTTTGCGCGCACTCTCAAAGGAACGCCTATTTTGTCGGCGACCTTTCGGCAAAGTTCAATTTCTTTTTGTGTGATGCAGTCCACAACGGACAAAACCACCTTTGCACCTTTTGATTTAACCTTCTTTGCAAAATCCAACAATTCGTCAAAGGCTTTTTCTTTGTAAATGCTGTGGCAAACTGCGTCGTAGGCTTTTGCGTTGGAAGCGTTCAGCGAAACGTTTACAACGTCGCAAGTGTCGGCAATAAGGGAAGAAATATCCGTTTTGTTGATTAAACTGCCTTGACCGTTCGTGTTGATGCGAGTGGTTTTTCCTTTGCAATGCAAAAAAAGTGCAACGTCTTCCAAAGCATCCAAATTGTAAGTGGGTTCGCCAAAACCACAAAAAACGACTTCGTCGTCAAAATCGTCAAGATTTTCGGGAAGTTGTGCAATTACGTCGTTTGCCGAAGGCAATTCCGTCAACCACAATTTTTGGTTTGCCATACCTTCACGATCTCTTCTTATGCAAAAATCGCAATTGTTGCTACATTGATTGGTAAGGTTTATATAAATTTTGTTGTTTAAGTAATATACGTAAATATTGCTCATCGTTTGATCCTATCAAACACTTTCAAAGTGTTTTGGTAAAGAATTTTTTCCATTTCTTCAAAGGACAATTGATAAACTTGTGCCATTTTTTCAATTACAAGTTTTGTCAACTTCGGCTCGTTTCGTTGTCCTCTAAAAGGTGTGGGTGCCATATAGGGGCAGTCGGTTTCCGACATAATTCTGTCGGTGGGGATTGCAAGCAAAACCTCTTCTTTTTTTGCATTTTTGAAAGTTATTGCTCCACCAAAAGAAAAATAGTGTCCCATTTTGACCAATTGTTTGGCAAATTCGGCGCTTCCCGAATAACAATGCCAAACCACGGGCTTGTTTAGATATTGTTTGTTTTCAGTCAAAACGTCCAAGGCGTCTTGATAGGCATCTCGTATATGCAAAGTTACGGGCAAACCCAATTTGTCGGCAATTTGAAGTTGCGCGCTAAACATTTGTTTTTGAGCTTCTTTATTGCAAGGCAAGTGATAATCCAGTCCAATTTCGCCAACGGCAACCACTTTGGGGCTTTTTGCATACTCTTCCATATCGGCGACAAATTTTGGAGTGAATTTTTCGGGATAATAGGGATGCATACCCACCGTGCAATAAATTTTGTCATATTTTTGTGCAAGCAAAAAACCTGCCGTCATTTCTTCAACGTCGCAACTGTTGTTTATAACAAAATCTATGCCGTCTTTTTCAAAGTTGTCAATAATTTGTTGACGGTCTTGGTCATAGGCATGGTCGTCTAAATGTGCGTGGGTGTCAATCATCTTACTGTTTTGCCCGATTCTACTTCTTTTTCGGTGGTTACAAAGATAACTTTGCCGTCTGCATCTGCGCACAAAATCATACCTTGAGATTCAATGCCACGCAATTTTGCAGGTTTCAAGTTTGCAACGAGAACAACAGTTTTTCCAACGAGGCTTTCGGGTGTGTAGTGTTGTGCAATGCCGGAAACGACTTGTCTAATTTCGTTACCTACTTGAAGTTGGAATTTCAAAAGTTTGTCGCTCTTTTCCACTTTTACACATTCCAAAACTTTTGCCGTAACCAACTGAATTTTTGCAAAGTCGTCAATTGTGATTTCTTCTTTCTTTTCAATGGGGCTTCCTGATGCCACCATTTTTTGTTGAGCCAACTTTTTGGAAATTTCTTGAAGGGCAACCAATTCTTTTTCAACGTCCAAACGGTTGAAAATGTTTTCGCCTTTTTCCACCGTTGCGCCAATTTGAATTTGACCAAACTGCTTTACCGAATCAAAGTTGTCGGGAATTTGACCAATACCAAGTTTTGCATAAACCTTTTCTGCTGTGGAAGGGATGAAAGGACGAAGCAAAACGGAAGCGAATCTAAGGCATTCCAAAAGGACGTACATAACCGTTGCCAAACGGTCTTTGTCACCTGCTTTGTCCAAAGCCCAAGGAGCGTTTTCGTCAATATATTTGTTTGCGCGTTGAACAACCTTAAAGATGTCCACAAGTGCTGTGGGAACGTCCAAAGAGTCCATATCAAGCGTTACTTTTTCCAAAACGCCGTTGCACAAATCAATTAGTTGTTGGTCAAGGTCGTTAAAGGAATTGGGCTGAGGAACTTTTCCGTCAAAATACTTTTTGACCATTGCCGCCGTTCTGGAAGCAAGGTTGCCCAAATCGTTTACCAAGTCGGAGTTTGTTCTGTTGAGCAATGCTTCGTTGGAATAGGCTCCGTCGTTGCCGAAAGGAATTTCTCTCAACAAATAATATCTAATGGGGTCAAGACCGTATCTTTCAATAAGTGCAAAGGGATCAACAACTGCGTTGCCTTTGGACTTGCTCATTTTTTCGTTTCCAAAAACAAGCCAACCGTGACCATAAACTTGTTTGGGCAAAGGAATATCCAAAGCCATCAACAATGCAGGCCAAATAATGGTGTGAAAACGGACGATTTCTTTGCCGACCATATGCAAATCTGCAGGCCAAAACTTGTCAAACAAAGTTTGGTCGTCTTGAAGATAGCCAAGTGCGGTGATATAGTTGGACAAAGCGTCAATCCAAACGTAAGCAACGTGTTTAGGGTCAAAGGGAAGTTTTACGCCCCAATCAAAGGTGGTGCGAGAAACGCAAACGTCTTTCAAACCGGGTTTGATGAAGTTGTTTATCATCTCGTTCATGCGTGATTTTGGAGAGATAAAGCAGGGGTTTTGTTCATAAAACTCAATCAAACGGTCTTGATATTTGGAAAGTTTGAAGAAATAACTTTCTTCTTTCATGGGTTTTACTTCTCTGCCACAGTCGGGACATTTGCCGTCAACAAGTTGGCTTTCCGTCCAAAAAGATTCACAAGGAGTGCAGTACAAACCTTCGTATTCCGACTTGTAAATGTCGCCACTTGCCAAAAGTTTTTCGTAGATTTTTTGAACGGTTTTTTCGTGATAGTCGTCCGTCGTACGAATAAACTTATCGTAAGAAATGTCCAAAGCGCTCCAAAGTTTAACAATTTGGTCGTACAATTTATCAACGTATTGTTGAGGCGTCGTGCCGGCGAGTCTTGCTTTTTCGGCAACTTTTTGACCGTGTTCGTCTGTTCCTGTAAGGTAAAAAACATCAAAACCGCACATTCGTTTGAAGCGTGCCAAAGCGTCGCACACAACTGTCGTATAGCAATGTCCCAAGTGGAAATCGCCACTGGAATAGTAAATGGGGGTTGTAATGTAGTAAGGTTTTTTCATAATGTTTCCTCCTAGCAAATTTTGATGTTTTTGATAGTGTTCATTATACAACTTAAAAGAAATATTGTCCACAAAGTAGGCGAATATGCAAACACATACTTTCAAATTTTGTCAAATAAAATAACTATTATGAACTTATTGTGGACGATTTTGGTATCAGCAGGCATCGTTTTTTGTGCAATTCAAAGCCCGCAGGCGGTGTTGCCTGTTATGATTGACTCGTGTCAAGGGGCGTTTGACTTGACAATTTCTTTCGTTGCCGTCTATTGCGTTTGGTTGGGATTTTTCAACGTATTGCAAAGTTGTGGAGCGCTAAAAGGCTTGTCCAAGTTATTAAACCCCACTATAAACTTTCTTTACGGAGACGTTTCTGAGCCAGTAAAAGAATATTTGCTTCTCAACATGTCGGCAAATTTATTGGGATTGGGAAACGCTGCAACGCCGTCGGCAGTAAAAGCCGTTTCCATTTTGGAAAGAAACACAAAGGGCAAATGCACTTTTGCCACGACAATGTTGTTTGTATTAAACGCCACGAGTTTGCAACTTTTACCCACAACCGTCATTGGAATGCGCGCCCAAGCAGGCTCAATTAACAGTGCCGACATAATTTTGCCAACGCTCGTTTCGTCGGCAATAACTACGGTGTTTGGTGTGTTGTTGGTGCATTGTTTCGTTAAAAAATGAATTACTTGTTACCCCTTTTGTTTGTAGGAGTCTTTTTGTTTGCCTTGTGCAAAAAGATAAACGTATATCACTCTTTTGTTGACGGTGCAAAAGACGCTTTTTCTCTTGCAATCGGCTTGTTGCCTTATTTATGCGCAGTGTTGATTTTGGTCAACTTGTTGGAAAAAAGTGGTCTATTATCAAAAATTATTGATTTTGTTTCGCCACCTTTCGTCGCGGTGGGCATACCCAAAGAATTGGTGCATTTGACGTTGCTTCGTCCCTTTTCGGGAAGTGGCAGTTTGGCTGTGTTGAACAAGGTGTATCAAACTTACGGCGCCGACAGTTACGTTGCCCGTTGTGCATCGGTGCTTATGGGTTCAACCGAAACGGTCTTTTATTTGTCGGCAGTATATTTTGCGGGTACCAAGGTAAAAAAGACGGGACTTGCCTTGCCCATTGCACTTTGTTGCACCTTTTTGTCTTGCATACTGACGTGCCTGTTATGTAAAGTGTTGTAACTATGTATTTGCCAAGAGTATTTTTGTATGTTATACTTTTGGCATGAAAATTTCCGTTGATTTGACAAAAAAATATGCTTTGGCAGTTTCCGGTGGAGCAGACAGTATGGTGTTGTTGCATTTGTTTGCAATGCACAAACCTCGTGTCAATTTTTTTGTTGTAACAATCAACCACAATTTACGAAACACGGCAAAAAGTGATTGCCAATTCGTGCAATCGGTTTGTCAAAAATATCAAGTAGAGTGCGTATATAAAGAAATTGATTGTGCAAAATTCAGCAAAGACAACAAAGTTTCAATAGAAACGGCAGGCCGAGTCTTGCGCAGACAAATTTTTGAAAGTTTAGATTGCGACTTTGTCGTTACAGCGCACCACAAAGACGACAACGTAGAGTCTGTTTTGATGCACGTTTTGCGTGGAAGTGGCTTAAAAGGTGCTTCGGGCATCAAAGAAAAAGACGGCAAATATTTTCGTCCGTTACTTGCCTTTTCCAAACAAGAAATCGTTGATTTTGCAAAAGAAAACGAAATTGGTTGGCAAGAAGACGAAACAAACCAAGAAAACGTCTTTTTGCGCAACAAAATTCGCAATCAAGTGTTGCCCCTTTTGGAAGAAAGTTTTGCCAATTGTAAAGATAACGTTATTCGCTTTGCCGAAAACGCAGAGCAAGACGAACAGTTTTTGTGGAGTTTGGCAGACGTTTCCAAAGTAAAGGTGGAAAATAACACTGCAACTATTCCCATTGAATTGTTGTGTCAACCTTTCCCTATTGCCGTCCGTGTACTGCAAAAAACATTTCAACTTTTAAACGTTTTTTGCGACGTAGAAAAGACGCACCTTTTGTCGCTTGTCCAACTTGCTCAAAAACAAGGTGGCAAAAAAGTGCATTTACCATTTGACCTAATTGCCGTCAACGATTATAATTGCATTACCATTTTCAAAAATGACCAACGAAAAAACGTCGTAGAGCAAATTGTTTTTGAAAAAAACGCCCAAACGTATTTTACGGCACAAGGCAAAGTGCAAGTGAGTGAAGGCCAAGGCAAATTGCATTTTGATATGGATAAAATTCCAAGTGGCGCAGTTTTGCGTACACGAGAAAGTGGCGACGTCTTTTGTCCTTTTGGTGGAGGCACCAAAAAGTTGAAAGAGTGGCTGATTGACAAAAAGGTTTGTCAAAGAAAGAGAGACGACCTATTGTTGGTTGCAAAAGGAAAAGAAATTTTGATTGTCGTGGGTATGGAAATTTCCGACCGAATCAAAATTGATCAAAGCACAAAAAATATTTTTCACGTAGATAAGGAGTAAAAGATACCATGGACAAGCACCCTTTGATTGCAGAAATTTTGATTACAAAAGAACAAATTCAACAAAGAGTAAAAGAACTTGCAGAACAAATTACAAAAGACTATCAAGGCAAAGAATTGGTTGTCGTTGGTTTGTTGAAAGGTTCTTGGGTTTACATGGCGGACTTGGTTAGAGAAATTCAAGTGGACTGTGTTTGCGACTTTATGATTGCATCAAGTTATGGCAGTGGCACCAGTTCTTCTCACCACCTCAAAATTACACGCGACCTTTCCACAGACATTTCAGGCAAAGACGTTTTGATTGTTGAAGACATCATTGACACAGGCACAACGCTTGACGCAGTACAAAAATTGTTGGCAAGTCGCAATGCCAACTCGGTAGAAATTACAACGTTGGTTACAAAACCCAGCCGTCGTGAAATTGACATTGACGTAAAATACATTGGCTTTGAAGTCCCCGACAAATTTATCGTTGGTTACGGTTTGGACTTTGACGAAAAATTCCGTGGTTATTCCAGCATCGGAGTTTTGAAAGAAGAAGCATATAAAAACTAAACTGAAAAGAAAAGAGTTTGGCAATTGCCAAACTCTTTGTTTATAGAAAAAGTATAAAATAAGTGCCGTTTGTGCAACAATTGCATAGGAGGATTTTTCTATGACCTGTGACAATTGCAAAGAACAACAAAAAGGTTTTCGCTCGTACGTATGTAAAAAATGTCGCAAAAGATATTGTGATCTTTGCGCAAGCGTATTGGGATTTACCTGTCCAAATTGTTTGGAAGAATTACTTTATACAAGTTAATTTATTTTTAAGGCAGTATTGCAAAACGAACGGCGTTGTGTTATAATACAATTTATGAAATTCACGTCGCTCTATTCTGGAAGCAAAGGAAATTGCTATTTAATACAAAGCAAAGAGGCTAACGTTCTTGTGGACTGTGGGCTTTCTTTGGCTATGATAAAAGAACGTCTTGCCGAAATGCATTTGTCTTTCAAGTGTATATCGGCAGTTTTCGTTACCCACGAACACACCGATCACGTCAGCGCACTTCCCCAATTGGAATTGTTTGAAAAAGTGCCTATTTTTGCTCACGAAAAGGGAGCAAAAGCCATTGCCGAAAAAACAATGTGCAAAAGCATCAACACAATTGGTGCATCGTTGCAATTCAAAGATATGACGGTGGACACCATTAGTTGCAGTCACGACGCATCTTTTTGTTGTGGTTACCGATTTACCGACCAAACTGGCTCGGTAGGAATTATCGCCGACACAGGTTCGCTTCCCGTTGGTATCGTGGAGTTTTTGTCGCCGTGCAAAACAATTTTGATAGAATCCAACCACGATGAAGATATGTTGATGGGTGGAAACTATCCGTACAAACTTAAACAACGCATTTTGTCGGAAAAAGGACATCTTTCCAACAAACAAGCAGGGCAAATCATCAAAAGGCTTGTTGAAAACAAATGTGCAGTCAAAAACATTGTTTTGGGACACGTTTCTCAAAACAACAATATGCCCGAACTTGCCTTTTACAACGTAGTAAAAATTTTGGAAAATATGGGACTTTACGAAGGTAAAGATTTAAACGTTTGCGTTGCATTGCAAGATAAAAGGAGTCCCACTTTTGAATAATCTTATCAACAGACAACACTCATATTCGGCTTTTGCTTTTTCCGTTGCCTTTTCCTTGTTTGCAGGCCTTTTGATTTCGGGATTGTTTACCCTATCTGACTCTACCGAAATGTATTGGTTTGCAAACGCATTGTACTCTTGTGTGCTTGGTGGAAGCGCAATTTTGTTTTGCAAAATGCAAGGAATTGACTTTTACAACAGCGTAAAGGTTTCTTCGGCTCGTTGGTACGATTTTGTGTTTGTGGCGGTTGCCGTGTTTGTTACCATAAACTTTGCCACTCCTATAAACACGTGGTTTTGCTCCTTTTTGGAAAGCATTGCCCCCAATTACAGCGCAGGCGTGAGCATTCCCGAAGACAGCACTTGGGTGCAGTTGATTGGCGTTGTATGTGTATTGGCAGCCATCAACGAGGAAATTTTGTTCCGTGGAGTTATTGCAAACGGACTTCTTTCAGGCAACCCCGCCAAAGGAATAATCATTTCGGCACTTTTGTTTGCCCTTTTCCACATGAATCCTGCACAAACGTTGCCTCAATTTGTTTTGGGTTGCGTTTTTGCCGTTGGATATTACAAATCTCAAAGCATCGTTGTCCCCATTTTTGCGCACTTTTTCAGCAATCTTTCGGCATTGCTTTTGAGCGAGTTTGTGGAGCCTTATGGTTTTTATGAAAACTACGCCACGGAATTGGCAATCGTTGGCGCAATAGTGTTTGCAGTCATTTTCTTTGCTTATTGCTTCTTTGCACCTAAAAAAGGCGAAAAGGAAAAATTTGAACAACCCAAGGTTTCTGCGCCAATTTGGGTAGGCTTTGCCTTTGCCATTTTGTGGTGTTTATTCAATTGGGTAGGAAATATGGTGCTGGTATGATAAAAGTAAAGGTCGTATGCGTTGGCAAGGTAAAGGAAAAATATTTTTCCCAAGCCATTGACGAATATTCAAAAAGATTGTCAAGATTTTGCTCTTTTGAAATAATTGAAGTTGCCGAAAGCAATTTGCCGTTGAAACCAAGCCCTGCGCAAATTCAACAATGTGTTGAACAAGAAGGGCAAAGACTTGTTGAAAAATGCTCAGGATACGTAATTGCTTGTGATTTGCATCACGAACAATGGTCCAGTGAAGAATTCAGCAAAAAGTTGCAACAAATCAAGTTGACAAACTCCACCGTAACTTTTTTGATTGGTGGCAGTTATGGTTTAAGTTCCCAAGCAAAACAAAAAGCAAACGCTTATTTTTGTTTTGGCAACGTTACGTTGCCCCACACCCTTGCACGAGTGGTGTTGTGCGAACAAATTTATCGTGCATTTATGTTAGAAACCAATTCTTGCTATCACAAATAACGAGGTAATTATGAAACACTTGTTGGCACCCCAAGAGATTTGGGAAAAGGTTATTGACGAACAGGTCAATTTAGAAGAAGAAATCGTCTTAAAAAGACAAGAGGACGACGTCATTGTTGAAAGGGTATATTTCAACGGTGCTGTTCGTGGTCTTTCCAAAACTCGCATACATGGTGTCGCTTGTTACAAACCTAGCAAAAAGCCCCTTACGGCATTGTTGTTTGTTGGAATTACTGGCGAAATCAACATGGAAGAGTTAAAAACAATTGCAAGAAGTGGCTTTTACGCTTTCCAAATTGACTATTTGGGACAAA
>JAGBWW010000026.1 GCA_017629595.1 Clostridia bacterium
CTTGTTTCCATTGCATTGTTTACTGCAGTTGTTGCAACTTTTGTGCCTGTATATATGGCAGCAAAGAAAAAACCCGTGGATTCAATTAGGGCTTTATAACAAAATAAAGTGTGGAGCGTTTCAAAAACGCTCCATTTTATTTGTTCAAAAAAAATTGTTGGGATTGTTAAAGAGCAAAGGCAAACACAAGGAAAACTCAAAAATCAAAATATTCAATTTCGTTGTTTTTTGTTGTTGTCATTTAGACGTTTGCATTGTCACAAAAATGGTGGTATAATTGCAACAAACTTGTTTTAAGGTGTAATTATGAAAGATTTTTTGACGGAGATAAATGAAAAGTTTCCCATAAGAAGAAGCGAAAGTCAAAAGAAAGAATTTCGTGCCTATGTTTTGGACGTTGCAAGCCAACTTGGTCAACAAACCAATGTGGAACAAATTAAAAATAGTAACAACGTCATTATCGGTGACGTGGAAAGTGCCGAAGTGGTGTTCACAGCCCATTATGACACACCTGCACGTTCGCTGTATCCCAACCTTATGTTGCCCAGAAGCCCCTTTATTTTTTATGTGTACAACTTCTTTTTTCCTTTGCTTATGGCAGGGCTTTCTTTGGGTATTGCTTTGGGCTTGGATGCATTGTTTACGTTAGGCAATCAATGGACGGTATTGATTTATCTTTGGATATATTTTGCAATGTTCTATCTGGCAGTACTTACGTTTACTAACAAGCACAATGCAAACGACAATACTTCGGGTGTAGCAGTTGTATTGTCATTAGTTGAGAAAAACCTCAACTCAAACAAAGTTGCATACGTTTTATTTGACAATGAGGAAAAAGGACTTATAGGCTCAACGGCATTTTCTAAACTTCACAAGGATTGGAAAAGGAATAAATTGTTTGTCAATCTTGACTGTGTCGGCAATGGTGACCAAATATTAATTTTGGCTAAAAAAGAGGCAAAATCGCACAAAAATTTTGAAAATTTGACCAAAAACGTTCAAACTAATGATAAATTTTCGGTGCATTATTTTCCTATGGAAAGCAGTGTCGCAAACTCCGACCACAAAAATTTTGACTGTGGTGTGGCAATTGTTGCTTGTAAAAAACACAAGTTTTTGCGCTTTTACACTTCTAGAATACATACAAATCTTGACGTTGTTGCAAGCGTTGAAAACGTCTCCTTCTTAGCCGAAAAACTGTCAAATTTTTCAAATTCGCTCTAAATTTTATAAAATCGCAAATTTTTACAAATAAAAAACTCGGCTGATTTGCCGAGTTTTTTTTGCTATTTAGAAAGTTTTTCGTTAATTGATTTTGCCGCCTTTTTGCCTTGTGACATTGCCAAAATTACCGTTGCAGAACCGGTTGTTGCATCGCCCCCTGCATAAACGTTTTCAATGGACGTTTGCAAGTTTTCGTCAACTACAATGCAACCCCATTTGTCCGTTTCAAGATTTGGGGTGTTTGTTTTGAGCAACGGATTGGGACTTGTTCCCAATGCCATAATTACAAGGTCGCAATCAATAATAAATTGACTGTTTTCAATTACTTCAGGACGGCGTCTGCCCGATTGGTCGGGTGCGCCAAGTTGCATTTTCACACACTTTAGACCTCTAACAAATCCGTCTTTTTCCAAAACTTCAATGGGGTTAGTCAAAAAGTCAAAAATAAGACCTTCTTCCTTGCCGTGTTCAATTTCTTCTTTTCGTGCGGGCAATTCCTTTTCCGAGCGACGATAAACGACGTGAACTTCGCTACCCATACGCAATGCCGAGCGTGCAGCATCCATGGCAACGTTTCCGCCACCAACCACGCAAACTTTTTTGCCTTTCAAAATGGGGGTGGTGGAGGTTGGTTGATACGCCTTCATCAAATTGATGCGAGTTAAATATTCGTTTGCCGAATAAACTCCCGAAAGGTGTTCCCCTTTAATATTCATAAATTTAGGCAACCCCGCACCCGTTGCAAGGTAAATTGCTGAAAAGCCATCGTTTTTAAGTTCGTCAACGTCCAAGGTTTTGCCGACAACAACGTCGCAACAAAATTCAACGCCGAGTTTTTTCAAGTTTTCCACTTCTTTAAATACGATTTCTTTGGGAAGGCGGAAGTGTGGAATACCGTACACTAAAACGCCACCCAAAGTATGTAATGCTTCAAAAACGGTTACCTTGTAACCCAGTTTTGCCAAATCGCCTGCACATGCAAGCCCCGAAGGGCCAGAGCCGACAACGGCAATCTTTTGTTTTGTGGAAAGGGGAGCCTTTAAGTTGTGTTCGTGTTGTGCATACCAATCGGCAACAAAGCGTTCAAGCCTGCCAATTGCCACAGGTTGTCCTTTTATTCCACATACGCATTTGCTTTCGCATTGTGTTTCTTGGGGACATACGCGACCACAGACGGCGGGAAGGCAATTTGTTTTTGCAATTTCATGATATGCTTTTTCAAAGTCGCCTTGCTTAATAAATGCAATAAAGTCTTTGATATTTACACCAACGGGACAAGCCGAAGTGCAAGGAGAATTTTTGCAAGACAAACAACGCAAAGCTTCGTTTTGCGCTTGTTCCAAAGTGTAACCAAGAGCAACTTCATCAAAGTTTTTGATGCGAAGTTTAGCGTCTTGAATTGGCATGGGTGTTTTTGTTTTTTGATTGTTTATCATTGCTTATTCAATAAATTGCAGTGTTTTTCGTATGCGTGTCTTTCAAATTGTTGATATGTTTTGTTCCTTGCAATAAGTTGGTCAAAATCCACCTTGTGAGCGTCAAAGTCAGGACCATCTACACAAGCAAATGCCGTTTTGCCATCCACCGTCAAGCGACAGCCACCACACATGCCGGTGCCGTCAATCATGATGGGATTCATACTTGCAATGGTTTTAATATTACAATTTTTAGTGATATCGCCAACGGCTTTCATCATGGGCAAAGGACCGACGACAAAAACCAAATCGTATTGTTTTTTGTTTAGATTTTCCACTAAAACGTCCGTTACAAGCCCTTTTTGACCCAAACTACCGTCGTTTGTGACAATTTGTGTGGAAGCCACCGATTGGAACTTTTCTTCAAAAAATACCAAATTTTGGCTTCTAAACCCTAAAATTGCATCAACTTTTGTGCCATTTTGACTTAAAGCTTTTGCAACGGGCAAGGCAATCGCACAGCCAACGCCACCTGCAATAACACAAGCATATTTTGCGTCGTTTGTGTTGGTATGGTTGCCCAAAGGTCCAACAAAGTGGTGGATAACGTCGCCTAGTTTTGCTTGATTGATTATTGCTGTACTTACGCCTACTTGTTGAAACACAACGTAAACAATACCCTTTTCTTTGTTGCAATCGGCAATGGTCAAGGGGATTCTTTCGCTGTTTTCGTGTTGGAGTATGACAAACTGACCTGCTTTTGCTTTTGTTGCAACAGCAGGGTTGAAAATACCCAAAAGGCACACGGTATCATTAAGTTGTTGTTTTTCAACTATTGTATTTAGTTTCATATCTTAAAGTTGTTCTAATAAATTCCAAATTGCTCTTGCACGGTGAGAAACGGAATTTTTTTCTTGGTCACTTGCGACGCCAAAACTTTTATTCAATTCGTTGCAAAAGAAAATGTTGTCATAGCCAAATCCGTTTTCGCCGTCTTCTTCAAAAAGAATTTCGCCGTCCACTTGACCCGTAGCGTAAAGTTCTTCGCCGTTGGGATAGTGCAAAACAACCACCGTTTCAAAGTGAGCTTTGCGATTTTTTACGCCGTCAAGTTCTTTCAAAAGCTTTACACGGTTTGCTTTGTCGTCACCATGAACACCGGCGTATCTTGCTGAGTAAATAGAGGGCATGCCGTCAAGTGCATCAACGCACAATCCCGTGTCGTCTGCCAAGACGGGAAAAGAGGTGTGTTTGGCAATTTCTCTTGCCTTAATTTGGGCGTTTGCCAAAAACGTTGAGCCGTTTTCTTCGGGATCAACGTCAATATTGGCTTGTTTCAAAGATATTATTTCATCAAATTTGCCCTTCAAAATTTGCGTAATTTCCTTTACTTTATGGGCATTGTTGGTTGCAAGAATAAGTTTACTCATCTTTCGTAATCTCCATGATGGGGTTTCGTTGTTTCAAAAGTGCCAAAAAATCGTCAAATTGAGCAGGGTTTATGCAAATATGGACGATAACAGGCTCGGTTTGGTCGGGCAATTTATAACTGATATACAAATTGTTGTTTTTCACTACTGCATTGTAAATTAGTTTAACTTGGCAATCTTTCAAAGTGTTTACCAAGCCAAAGTAAAGTGTCAATTTTTCGCCAACAACGTATTTTGTTTGCAAAAAGGACAAAGCAATTGAAAAGGCAATAAATGATGCAAGAATATTGTATGGGGCAAGGTTTACGTCATACCAAAGGCCGAGAACGGGAAAAATTTCAAATAAAGAAATTATGGTAAGAACAAAGTTTGCCACAATCAAAAGTGAAAATACTATTAAAGTTAAATATACCGACAAAGGGTAAAAGTACTTAAATTTTTTCATATTCACAACAAATTTAGATTATTTTTTTCCAATACAATTACTATTGACAAATATATCACAAAATTATGTTGAAGTAAAGCGCAATTTATGTTACAATTTGGCTATGAGAATAATTGCAGGAAGATACAAAGGTCGTGTCGTTCCATCTCCAAAGGGGTTGGACGTCCGTCCCACGTTGGATAGAACGAAAGAAACGTTGTTTAATATTATCAATTTCCAAATGCCACAAGCCGTGGTGTTGGATTTGTTTGCAGGAACAGGTCAACTTGGCTTTGAGGCATTAAGCCGTGGCGCTGAAAGCGTTGTTTTTTGCGACGTTGATCGTCGTTGCACACAAAGTATCACCGAGTTTGCAACAAAATTGCAAGCCAACTGTCAAGTGCGCAACGTATCGTATGACGCCTTTTTGGCAACATGCAACGACAAGTTTGACGTTGTTTTTATTGACCCACCTTATCAAAGTGGAGTTTACGTTGACGTTTTGCACAAACTTTGCCATTTCAAGCTGTTGTCGCAAGATGCATTGGTCGTTTGTGAGTGCGCCAGAGACACCGTTTTGCCCGAAACCGTTGACTTGTTGACAAAATATGATTCTCGTCAAATCGGCACAGTCCGTTTTGAATTTTACAAACTTTTGGAGGAAGAAAAGTGATAGCAGTTTTCCCCGGTTCATTTTGCCCCCCTACCGTAGGACATCTTGACGTAATTGAACGCGCATCAAAACTTTATGATAAATTGTACGTTGTGGTTGGTTTTAATCACGACAAAACGTATTCTTTGACGGCAGAAAAGCGTGTGGAACTTCTCAAACTTTGTTGCGACAAGTTCAACAACGTAGAAGTGGTTGCTTTTGACGGTTTTATGACCGACTTTTGCATTCAAGTTCAAGCCGACGTAATGGTTAAAGCCGTAAGAAACGAAGAAGATTTGCAAACTGCGTTTGTAACCCAAGCCGTCAACAACGAATTTTGGCAACAAGGACACCTTGTTTTGCTTGCTTCAAATGAAAAGTATCAACACGTTTCTTCAAGTTTGGTAAGAGAACTTGCTCTTTATGATAAGAGTTTGAAAGGTTTTGTTCCCGACGAAATTTGCCAGCAAGTTTTTGAACTTCTTAAAAAGCAATAAATTTGCAACCAATCCAACATAAAATTGTAGCAACTGCTCCTTGTGTGATTTTTGCCATCACAAAAGGGGCAGTTTTTATTTTGCATTTTTTCAAGTAGGGCAACGATTGAAAAATTACACATAAACCGCCCATGGAAACAACTCCACAACAAAGTGGTGTAGCGAGTGGAATTGGTAAACTTTTTGAAAGCAAATTTGCTCCGTTTGTCATCTCCAAAAGCCCCAAGAAAAAGGCGGAAATTGGGTTGGTCAAATCAATGGAAAAAAGGTGGCAAATCATACTGCAAATCAAGTAAAAAATCGCCACGTATCCACCGACGTTTAGGACGGTAAAAACCGTGTCCGTCATGTAGTCGTTTTGAGATTGTTTCAAGCATACTGTTTGGGTAAATTCCCCTTTATTTTTCCTGTTGAAAATTATGCAAACAATCATTGCCGAAAGGTAATGTGCAACCAACAAAACGACGGTCGCAAACCCTTGTAAAAAGGCACAAGAAATGGTAGCGACTAAATAGACGGGACTTGCATTTGAGCAAAGCACGGCTAAATTAAAGGCTTGATTTTCATTTATTTTACCTTGCAAAAAACGGTCGCAAGTTGTTTTTGCACCCAATGGATACCCACATATTAAACTTGTTAAGTAACAACTTGTGGCGTCTTTTCCTATGTTAAAAAATTTTTCAAACGGGTTTTCCTTCAACTTTGTTTTGTTGGGTAAAGCCAAAAATTTTGAGAAAAAAACGAAGGGCAAAAGTGTTGGCAAAACGTTTTGCGCCCAAAGACTTAACCCTTCTAAAACGTCTCGAGAAAAGGTTGCAGGAAATAAAACTAGCAACAAACAAAATACAAAAACAACAATGGTGCAAACACCTTTAAAGATAGACTTTACCATACAACTAGACTATGTTTTGAGAGAAAGAAAAACCCCTACAAAAGTTGAAAGGGTTTCAGCAAGCAAAAAAAATAGGCTGTTATTTTTGCTTTGTATGATGAAATTGGTCAAAGTGTAAATGGTGGGCAATTTTTGTTAAAACGTCCAAAAATTGCGGTATAATGTTGTTAATTTAACCAAACATAATATACTATGACAAACATAGTATTAATATTTTGGCAACTTCGTGGGGTTTTTGCCACCTGCCAAAGAGAAATACACCTTGTCGGCACGACTTTCAATTTTGTCAAAAACTTCGCTTGACTTGGTTTCTTTTACAATAGTCAACAACTCGTTTGCTCTCTTTTCCTTTACCGCAAGAATTTTTATGGGTGGTGTCGCCAACTTTGCTTCTTTCATATTTTCTTTTGTTATTCCAAGAAGGTTTGCCAAAATAATTCGTTGCAACCTTGCTTGGGTATAACGTTTGCTTTTTATCGTTGACATAAGGGTATCAAAGTCTTTTGATTGCCATGCTTTTTCTAACAAGTTTTCCAACCCTTCGGCAACCCCCAAAGTGTTTTCAATTTGTTCTTTTGTTTGTGTTGCAAAAAAGTTTTTTGCAAATTCTTTGTATCTATCTTCCACAGTCACGTCATATTCGCCTTTGACGAAGTCAGGAAGAAAATTGTTCAACGGCTTACCTTCTTTGGAGAGTTTTCTGATAATTGACGCCGTGCAATATTTGTCTGCATCATAGTTGCGTTTTATGGTGTCAAAGTCTACGTTTGCCCCCAACGTTTTTGATGCTAAAA
>JAGBWW010000027.1 GCA_017629595.1 Clostridia bacterium
AGCGACAAATACGGTTGGGAAATCGCAAAGGACATCAAGCAACGCACGGGTGGTAAATACGAAATCAAACAACCCACCTTGTATGCCTATTTGAAACGTTTGGAAAACAACGATCTCATCCGTTCATATTGGGGTGGAGAATCCAACGGTGGCCGTAGAAGATATTACGCTTTGACGGATGCTGGACGAAGCCTTTGCCAACAATTTACAAGTGAATGGCAATATCAACAAAACGTGCTTAATTCTTTGATTGATTTGGACGAAAACAACGAATCTTCAAACGAATTTGCACAAGACGACGCCACACCGCTTTTTGGTAGCAAAGTTAAATCCCACAAACGCAAAAAACAAAGCTCACAAGACGAATTGGACGAAATTGAACGAAGACTCAACGAACTTTCTCAAGCCTCCGAGAGCCAAACTGAAGCCCCCAGCAAAGACACTGGCACGTCACAAGAAGTCAACGACTTACAACTTGTTGAAGAGTCAACCACAAGCGAAATTGCACATCAAGAAGAAACGGAAGTGGAAAAATACGTAAGTTTGTCCGAACGTCAAGACACCGAAAGTTTCTTGTCCGAATTTGAAAAACGCTTGCAAGAGCTTTCCGAAAGAAAGGACGAAGAAGAACGTCAATCTGCACCACGCAAAAATGTATTTGACGATATGTTGTCCCAAGCAAACGATGAAGAACGCCACGTGGACGTCAACCCACTTCAACCAGCCTCCACAAGACGAGTTGGCACAGTCGCTTTGGAAGACGTTGCCGAAAATCTTGCGACAAAAGGTATTCGTATGCGCATATACAACAGAGATACTGCAAAATACACACCTCAAACGTTGATTTGCAAAAACAAAGTAAACTGCCTCACTTCTTGGATCGTGTATTTGTTTTACGTTGTCGGTTTTGCAATTATGTGGGCAGCAACAGCCGATGCCGTTGATATTTCCATTTATGCAGGTGTTTTGGCTGTTCTCATTTTGGCACCCTTGGCATTTAGCGTGTTGTATTTGCTCAAACCCATACGCGCACCCAAAACGGAAGTGAACGCAAAAGCAATAATTCTTATTACAAGCCTTATTACGTTGGGCGTTGCCGTGTTGTGGTCAGGAGTTGCAATCTTGTTTGGTCTTATTGATTTTGCCGATACTTTGGGCCTTGTAACAAAATGGCTTATTCCTCTTTGGTTGTTCTTTGGTGCACCACTCGCATCAGTCATGCACAACGCTCTTACAAACTATTACAGCAAATAAATTTGTTCAAATTTGAACTTAAAAAACATTGACTTTATTACGTCAATTGAGTATAATTTTATCACTGACGTAATCAGTCGTAGGGGAGTGGCTCAACGGTAGAGTAGTGGTCTCCAAAACCATCGGTTGCATGTTCGAATCGTGTCTCCCCTGCCAAATAATGATCCGTGTACAAAACAGTACACGGATTTTTTATTGCACCACTTTACACAACCTTTACAATTGACAACAAACCACTTCTTTTGATACAATACAACCATGAAAACAGTAACCATTTACACCGACGGCGCATGTTCGGGAAATCCCGGCATTGGCGGTTGGGGAGCAATTTTAACATACAACGGCAAGGAAAAGGTTATTTCCGGCTATGACAAGGACACCACAAACAATCGCATGGAAGTGTTTTCAATTATTGCAGCCTTGCGTTGTTAGAAAGAACCTTGCCATTGCTTGGTGTATTCCGACTCTGCTTACGTTACGGAAGCCTTTAATCAAGGCTGGTTAGATAATTGGCAACGAAACAATTGGCGTACAGCGGGTAAACAAGCGGTTAAAAACGTTGATTTGTGGCAAGCATTGCTCATAGAAATAACCAAACACAAAGTTGAGTTTATAAAAGTCAAAGGCCACGCAAACGTAGAACTTAACGAACGTTGCGACCAATTGGCAAGAGAAGCCATTGACAATTGCCGACTTTTCAACAAAATGTAAAAAACAAAGGTGTGTACACAAAGTACACACCTTTTTATTTTGATAACTTATTTTGCAAATTCCACACTACGTGTTTCTCTAATAACGTTTACTTTAATTTGTCCAGGATATTCCATTTCGCTTTCAATGCGTTTTGCAATGTCTTTTGCCAAAAGCACGGTCGTTTCGTCGTTGACTTCTTCAGGCTTGACCGCAACGCGAATTTCTCTACCTGCTTGAACAGCATAGGACTTTTGAACACCGGGGAAAGAGTTGGCAATTTCTTCCAATTTTTCCAAACGTTTGATGTAGTTTTCCAAAGATTCACGTCTTGCACCAGGTCTTGCACCAGATACGGCGTCGGCTGCTGCAACGACAACTGCTTCAATGGTCATAGGCTCTACGTCACCATGGTGAGACAAAATGCAGTTTACAACTTCGGGAGTTTCCTTAAATTTCTTTGCAAGGTCTGCGCCAATCTGCATGTGAGTTCCTTCAATTTCTTGGTCAACAGATTTACCGATGTCGTGCAACAATGCACCACGTTTTGCCAACGCAACGTCAAGACCCAACTCACTTGCCATAATACCTGCAATGTATGCGACTTCGCAAGAGTGTTGCAATACGTTTTGACCATAACTTGTACGATACTTAAGTCTGCCCAAATATTTAATAAGTTCGGGATGCAATCCAAAAACACCTGTATCAAAGCTTGCCGCTTCGCCTGCGTCTTTGATTGTAATGTCCATATCGCGTTTGACCTTTTCCACCGTTTCTTCAATACGTGCAGGGTGGATGCGTCCGTCCGTCAACAATTTTTCAATTGTGATACGAGCAATTTGGCGACGTACGGGGTCAAAGCCGGACAAAATTACCACTTCAGGGGTATCGTCAATAATAAGCTCTACACCCGTTGCGTTTTCTAATGCGCGAATATTTCGACCTTCTCTACCAATAAGGCGACCTTTGACTTCGTCGTTTGGCAAAGGTACCGTTGTAATCGTTGCTTCACTTACCGTTTCGGAAGCACAACGTTGGATTGCCGTGGCAATAATTTCTTTTGCTTTTCTTTCGCCTTGTTCTTTGGCTTCTGCTTCAATTTCGCGTACTCTTACTGCTGCAACTTTTCTTGCGTCCGCAGTAATTTCTTCAATGACCAATTGCTTAGCTTCTTCTTTTGACAATGAAGCAACTCTTTCAATTTCGGCAGCGATTTTCTCACTTGCTTTATCAAGTTCTTGTTGCTTTTTGGCAAGAGCAGATTGTTGTCCTTGCAATTGCTTTTGTTGAACGTCCAATTGGTCAAGTCTTTTGATCAAACTATCTTCGCGTTTGTCCAAAGCTTCTTCCTTTTGGTTCATTTTGTTTTCGAGTCTTGTCAACTCACTGGATCTTTCACGGCATTTGCTGTTGAAATCCGATTTTAAACGATGAATTTCTTCCTTAGCCTCTAGGATAGCATCTTTTTTGATTTGTTTTCCTTCGATGTTTGCTTTTTCTACAATGTTGTCGGCGTACTCTTTTGCACTGCCTCTTTTCTTGTCATCGATGTCCTTATAAATTAAAATGCTGACGAGCGCACCAACGGTTGCACATGCAACACCAACCAAAAGTGCGATCCACCATGTATCTGTTGCTACTTGGAAGAAAAACGACAATACTGCTGTCATGTTTTTACCTCCTAAATTCAAGTGATGTAAGGTTGCTACGTATAATAGCCCACCTATACCAAATATATCTTAAAACATAATAGTAAAAATGTCAATATAGATTTTTCATTTTTATTAATTATTTATATACATTTATTAAAAAAAAGACTTGTGAATTCACAAGCCTTTCGTGTTTTAGTTGTTTTAATCTGATTCTTCTTGTGCAGGATTGGGAATAAGCACTGCCTTAACTTTGTCGGTAATTTCTTGCAAAAGTTCGGGGCGATTTTCCAAAAATGCCTTGGCGTTTTCTCTGCCTTGTGCAATTTTATCGCCGTTGTAGGAGAACCAACTGCCACTTTTTTCAACAATACCAAAGTTTACTGCCATATCCAATACCGATCCCGATTGAGAAATGCCGGTACCGTACATAATTTCAAACTCGGCTGTTTTGAAAGGAGGAGCAACCTTGTTTTTGACAACTTTAACTTTCGTTTTACTACCGATGGGCTCACTACCGTTTTTAACTTGGTCAACCTTTCTTACGTCCAAACGAATGCTGGAATAGAATTTCAATGCTTTACCACCGGGGGTTGTTTCGGGGTTGCCGAACATAATGCCGACCTTTTCACGAAGTTGATTGATAAAGATGATACAGCATTTGCTTCTGTTGACGCCAACTGTAAGTTTGCGTAATGCTTGCGACATCAATCTAGCTTGTAAACCAATGTGACTGTCGCCCATATCGCCTTCCAATTCTGCTTTGGGTGTGAGTGCTGCAACAGAGTCAACGACAATAAGATCAACGGCATTGCTCTTTACCAAATAGTCAACTATTTCCAAAGCTTGTTCGCCATTGTCGGGTTGGGAAAGGTACAATTCGTCAAGGTTGATGCCCAAGCGAGAGGCATATACGGGGTCTAATGCTTGTTCAGCGTCAATAAATGCCGCCGTGCCACCCATTTTTTGAACTTCAGCAATAACGTGCAACGTTACGGTTGTTTTACCGGAAGATTCGGGGCCGTAGATTTCTACGATACGTCCACGAGGCATACCGCCAACGCCCAATGCAACGTCCAATGCCAAACAACCCGTGGGGATTACGTCAATGTTGCGTTGAGATGCTGCTGCACCCAATTTCATAATGGAACCTTTACCATAGGCTTTTTCAATTTGCAAAATGGCTTGCTCTAATGCCTTCTTTTTTTCGTCGTTCATAATATGTACGTCTCCTTAAATAATTCTTGATATTATTGAGTATTAAGCTTGCGCTGTTAGCAAGTTTTTAAGCAACATAAAAATTGCTGAATTTGTCGCTTGTTGTCGTATAGACTCGCGACTGCCCGAAAAGTTAAATTGATAGGTGTGACAAGAAAGTTTGTCGCCCACCGAAATATAACAAAGTCCAACAGGTTTTCCAATTTCGGCAGTTGGACCTGCATAGCCCGTTGCAGAAATGGCAAAATCTATACGTTGATCTTTCAAAACGCCCTTTACCATTGATTGAGCAACTTCTTTTGACACAACGCCACGATTGTCAATGACCACGGGGTTTACGTCCAACAAAGAGGTTTTTGATTCGGGCGAATAGGTTACCAAGCCTTCAAAAAACACTTTACTTGCACCCGCAACCGAAACGATTGTATCGGAAATCAAACCACCGGTCAAGGATTCGGCAACGCCAACCGTCTTGTGCATTTGTGTAAGACGATTGACAAGACACTCTGCCAAGGACAAGTCGCTTTTCGAATAAATATTGTCCTTAAACAATTCTTCCACTTTATTCATTGTGGAACGCACGAAAGCGCTTGATACGTTTTGAGGGAAAGCTACCGAAAGCAAACTGTCGCCTGCGTCAGTTAAACACGTGCGAACAAGTCCCGATTGAAAATGTTCGTCAAATGTTTTTAAAACGTACTGATTGGATAAACCAAAAATTTTGACCTTTTCCACGCATGACAACTTTGCCATGTCGCACAAAACTTTGTGCAAATACATTGAAAAAACGTGTTTAACTTCATCCAAAACATCGGGAATAAAGAAGTATCTTACGTTTTTAAAATCTCCAAAACAACTGCATTCCAAAAAGTTGCAATCACTTAAAGACAAAAAGTGTTCGGGAGAAACGCAAATTTTGTCTAATACGAATTGTTGAGGTTGGTCAAGTCCAGATCGATGGCAATAGTTTTTCAATGCCGTTTCGCTTCGCTTATCATACACCAAAGGAAGTTTTGAAACCTTTGAAAATGCCGTTTTATTTAGCACCGTATCGCCAACTAAAATTTGCAATTTGCAATTTTGCATTTCGTCCGACAACGTTTTTGAAAAACTTTTGTCGCCGTCAACAATTTGCAACTTACACTCCAAGCCGTACGTTTCAACGTTGCGTTTAAGCCATTCCATTGATTTTGTGTATTTTCTTGACAATATTGAAATCACAAAAACACCTTCCTATTTTGAACAAGATATACTATGCCTGAAATAATAGTCAATAATGTTGCCAAAATAAACATAGAAAGCCCGATTATGTAGAAAATTTGGTACGATTGTGCCAAAACGCTTTCGCCAAGTTTAAGCAACAAAACGATGGGCAATGCAATTGTTTGCACTATCGTCTTTATCTTCCCATAGACGTTTGCTTGAATAACAACGCCTTTGGTTGCCGCAATTTGACGGACACCGCTAATCAAAAGCTCACGAGAAACAATGATTGCCGAGCAGGTTGCCGACAAGGCAACGGGCAACAAATTGCTTTCCACAATAAGGAACAATGCACAAACTACCAAAATTTTGTCTGCAATAGGGTCCATCAATTTGCCGAAATCTGTCACTAAATTGTATTTACGCGCAATGTATCCATCCAAAGCATCGGTGAGCGCTGCAATGATAAATACTGCAACGGCAACAACGGGTGCCAACTTAAATTGCAAATAGAAAAACACAATAAATACAGGAACAAGACAAATTCTCAACATTGTCAATTTGTTAGGTAAATTCATACAATTTCTCCAATCAAATCATAATCATCATATATTGAGCAAATTTTTACGTCATAATATTTGCCCACTTCAAGGGGGTTGTTGCTTGTTACGTACACCACCGAATCTATTTCGGGTGCTTGATATTGACTTCGTCCCAAATACGTGACGTCGTCGATTTGTTCGTCAATTACACACTCCAAAGTCTTGCCTACGTATTGTGTATTGTTTTGTTGAACAATTTCGTTTTGCACTTTGTACAAACGTTTAACGTATTTTTCTTTGTCACGTTTTATGAGGTGGCCTTTCATCTTATACGCCAAAGTGCCTTTTTCTTTGGAGTAAGCAAACGCACCGACGTTTTCCAATTTGTACTTTTTCAAAAACTCAATTATTTCTTCAAAGGTTTCGTCCGTTTCGTTTGGAAAACCACAAATAAAGGTCGTTCGTACTGCAACTTTTTCTTTTAGATTTGAAATTTTGTCAAACAATGAAATTATCTTTTCTTTGTTAGTTTTTCTATTCATTGCTGACAATATTTTATCACAAATATGTTGCAAAGGTATGTCAACATATTTGCAAACTTTTGGATTATTTTCAATCTCGTGCAAAAGTTGATCATCAACCAATTCGGGGTAGCAATAAAGCAATCTAATTCGTTTTACGTCAAGGTTTGACAACTCTTGTATAAGGCGAACAAGTTGGGGTTTGCCATACAAGTCTATACCGTACTTGGTTGTGTCCTGAGCCACCAAAATAAGTTCCGAAACGCCCTGTGCAACAAGTTTTTCTGCTTGTGCAACAAGTTGTTCAATAGGCGTGGAACGATTGCGACCACGAATATAGGGAATTAAACAATAACTGCAAAAATTGTTGCAACCATCGGCAATTTTTAGATACGCATAGTGTTTTGGAGTAGTCAAAATTCTATCGTCAAAGAAAATTTCTTTTGTACAAGGGGAAACTTTCAAAACACGAGATTGTTTTTCTACTGCATCCAAAACAATTTGTGCAATATTTTTATATTCGTTTATGCCCACCACCACGTCGGCTTCGTCCAACAAAGGGAAAATTTCTTCACCAAATTGTTGAGAAAGACAGCCTGCAACAACCAATGTTTTAAGTAAACCCGTTTGTTTATAGTTGGAAAGTTCAATTATCGTTTCAATTGCTTCCTTTCTTGCGCTTTCCAAAAAGGCGCACGTGTTTACCACGATGACGTCGGCATTTGCGTGGTCGTCAACAATATTAAATCCGTGCTGAGCAAATTGATGTAACAGCATTTCACTGTCAACACGGTTTTTGTCGCAACCCAACGTTGTGAGTGCAAGGTTATATTGTTTTTTATAATTTGTATTATTCATCTAACGTATTTTCGGGGAAAATCTTTTCAACGTCTTCAATGGATACCAAAACCTTTCTAGGTTTGTTGCCTGTTTCACTTTCCGATTCTTTTTCTACGTAACCAAGTTCAACCAATCGGTCAAAAATTCTACCTGCACGGTTGAAACCTGTGTTAAGCCCACGTTGAATTGATGCAATTGATGCACGACCTTTGTTTTCGTTCAACCAATACAAGAGGGCTGTTTTCAACAAGGGGTCGTCGCCCTTTTGAGCTTTTTTATCAACGGTTTGTTCTTGTTCTTCAATTTTACGCACCGAGAAAATTTGGTTGTAAATTTCTTCGTCGTAGAACGTTTCATTGTTTTCTTGAATAAACGCCAAAACGTCTTCAATTTCTTCCGTATCAACAAAAGCACCTTGTACACGAGTAAGGTTGGACATAGGTTCTTTGTACAACATATCGCCACGGCCAATAAGACTTTCGGCACCTGCAACGTCTAAAACGGTTTGACTGTCATGGTAGGAGGAAACTTTGAGGGCAATACGGCAAGGAAGGTTGTTTTTGATTGTACCTGTGATAATATCTACGCTTGGACGTTGTGTTGCCAAAATGATATGAATACCTGCAGCACGGGCTTTTTGTGTCAAACGTGTGATTTTGGGTTCAAATTGCTTTTTGCAAATTGTCATAAGTTCGGCAAGTTCGTCAACGACCAAAACAATGTAGTTAAGGAAATCGGTCGTATTTTTGTCGCGTTTTGCATTGTATTCGGCAATGTTTTTAACTTTTGCGCATTTGAATACCGTAAAACGACGTTCCATTTCTTCCGTCAACCAATCCAAGGCGCTCAACGCATCGTTGGGTTCAACAATGGGTGTGCTTACCAACAAGTGCGGAGAACGTTCGTACATGGAAAATTCTACTTGTTTGGGGTCAATAAGCAAAAATCTAAGGTATTCGGGTGAATACTTGTACATCAATGAAATCAAAATTGTGTTTACACAAACAGATTTACCCATGTTTGTTGCACCTGCAACAAGCATATGGGGCATTTTTGTAAGATCGGCGACAATGTCGTTGCCGGCAATATCCTTACCCAAAGCATAGAACAAACCTTTGTTGTTTGGTGCAGTCTTAAATTTTTCGCTATTCATAACTGTTCTTAAAGGAACAATTGAAGGGTTGGCGTTTGCCGTATCAATACCTACGTAACTTGTACCTTCCAAGGGTGCGTAAATAATGATATCGTTGGGAGATTGCAAACATGCCTTCAAGTCTTTTGCATATTTGTCAATTTCGCTCATTCTTGTCGTTTCCGAAAGAATATCTACAACAAAACGAGTAACCGTAGGACCGACGATTACGTCCACCACTTTTGCATTGATTTTAAAACTTGCAAGTTTGTTTTCAATAGCTTTAATTTGTGCATCGTGATTGACTTGACCTAAATTCGTTTTGATGACTTCGTCATTTAATAATTGCAAATCAGGTGCAATATATTTGGGGTAAACGTGACGGGCTTGACGTTTTTGATAATCGTCAGCAGAGATGATGTCAAGTCCTTCTTGATAGGCATTTTTGCCCATAGATTTTTGTGTGGAAACAACAACGAAATCAGATGCTGTGTCAACTGCATCGTTGGGGTTTTTGTATTGTTGTTGTGTAACCTTTGACGTTTGTTGTACAACGGGTTTTGTTTCAACGATTTTTTCTTCAATAGGCTTGGTTTCAACTTGTTGTTGAGAAATTTCTTCAACAGGTTCAAAATCCGTTACTTCAAAATCTCCGTCAGCAGAGAAATCTTCCTCAACCAAATCTTGGTAGGTAGGTTGTTTGTATTCAACAACTTCTGCTTGTTGAATAGGCTCAACTTGAAGAATAGGCTCATCACTGATAGGTTGCACGTCTTCTTCAGGGTCGGCAAACAAAATTTCTGCCGCCGTCTTTTGCTTGGGTTGTTCTTCTTGTTTGGGAGAATCAAAGTGAAAATATCCGTGTTCGTCAACGGGCTTGTCCGCATTGGGAACAATGGGTTGAGTGAGCCATTCGCCTTTGTAGCCTTCGTCGGCATCTTCTTCTTGGTTTTGTTTTGCAAGTGTAGGGAACAACGTTGCAAAATCGTCATTTTCCGCTTTAACCGTGGGCTTGGACACTTCTTCGTCAAGGTCACGATAAACGATTTGACCATCGTCGGTGTCGTTGCCACGCAAAATTTCCCATGCAGTTTGACTTGGTTCAACAACTTCAATTTGAGGCTGAGGTTGTGCTTGTTCAATTTGAGGTTCTTGGGATTGTTCTTGCTGAATAGTCTTGTCAAATTCTCTATATCTTTGAGGAGGCATGGTTGCGTATTCGTAGAAAAATTCCACGGCAAACCACAACGTTGAGGCCAATGCCAAAATAAGCAAAATTGATGCACCCCAAATGGTCAACAAAGATACCAAAGGATAGGCGAGCAAACCAAAAAATACACCACCGATTGTGGGGAAATAATAAAAGTTGTAGCATTGTGCCAAATATGAAGCAAAGTTATCACAACTTTCAATTGCGCCGTAGGTTGTCAATACTTGAACAAGCAAAACGATAAATACAAACATCAAAACAAAGTTTGCAACGTGCTTTCCATTTGCTTTCAATGGTCTTTTTGCCAAAGAAAATGCGCACCAAGCAATTACCGCTGCACAAATTCCATAAATGGACATACCAAAAGTACCAGCAAAAACGTTAACTACGTGCAAATAGCCATCGTTTGTGCCGATTCCAACCAAAGAACCGCTAAATGACAAAATTGCAACAATTGATGCAACGATAATAGCCACAATATTTGAAATTTCTTTTTTGCTAAGTTTTTTCTTATCAGCCATATTAATACTCCAAGACATATATATAGAATAAATACATATACAAAGTAATTATACAATAAAAGTCGCATTAAATCAATGCTATTTGGCAAAATTATGTACCAAAACAACAAAGAATTCATGCGACTTAAAAGTTGATATATTGTTAAATTTATTTTAAATTTTTAAATCCGTCAAAGGCTTTTCCAACGTAAGACAAAGCATAGTTTTGAGCAAAAATTTCATTTGCAACTGCTCTTACGTCTTCTCTTGTTACGTCTTTTACAAGTTGGACTTCCTTTTCAACGTCAAAAAGTTGCCCTTCTTTGAGCATACGTCTGGCATTTATGGACATAACCCCTTGATTGCCCTCCAACGACATATAAAGCCCTTTTACAAGTTGGGTTTTTGCCCTTTCAAGCTCTTGCTCGGTGATGCCTTCTTGAAGCAAAAGGTTGATTTCGTCTTTTATCAATTTGTCCGTCTTTAATACGTTTTCAGGATTGACCGCAACGTAAATTTGCAAATATCCTGCATTTCTATACGACGACTTAAAGGTGAAAACCGAATATGCCAAGCCGTGTTTTTCACGAACGCTTTGGAAAAGCCTACTGCTCATTGCACCACCCAAAACGTAACTCAAAACGTTTAGCGCAGGCATTTTTTTGTGCATCATGGGGTAGGTGGGATAAGCATAACAAACGTGACTTTGTTCGCTTTGGCATATTTTATACAAAAATTTGTCCGAATACTGCGTTTGGTCTTCCCAATGATATTGTCCTTGATTGTTTTTGAAATTGCTTTCAAAATACTTTTCAATAAGGTTGTCCAACTTTTCTTGGTCAATTTTACCTGCAACAGAGATTATCGTATTTTTTGCACAATAAAACTTGTTCTTAAATGCCACAAGGTCTTCTCGTGAAACTTTGGAAATAATTTCAGCTGTACCACCAATGGGCATACCCAACTTTTGACCGTCAAAAATTGCTTTTGATGCCAATTCGTAGCATTTTTCGTCGGGAAGGTCTTCGTCCATGGCAATTTCTTCAATTACAACGTGCTTTTCGGCTTCCAACTGTTCTTCATCAAAAGTGCTGTTGAAATACATATCCGAAAGCATTTCCAAACACGCTTCAAAATCGTCGGCAAAACATTTAACGTAAAAGCAAGTGCTATCTTTTGAAGTATAAGCATTTACTTGCGCACCCAAGTCTTCCATTTGCTCGGAAATTTGCAACGCAGTACGCCTTGTTGTGCCTTTAAAATTCATGTGTTCAATAAGGTGGCAAAAACCGTTTTGATGTTGTTCTTCAAAACTGCTACCAACGTTGACGTAAATGCCAAATGAAATTGTGTATAAGTGAGGCATATTTTGTGCCACCACTTTCAAACCGCTGTCGTAAGTCTTTTTGTAAGTCATTTATACTCCTAGTCCTATGTTTAGACTGACGGGAATAACAGTCAATCCGTTTTCTTGATAATAAGTAAGTATTCTTCTCAACGCCTTAACCGTGCAAAGGGTTGGATGCATCAAAATCAAATCTCCCCCTTTTACGTTTTTCGTTGCTCGTTGGAAAATAAGTTCGGCGTCTTTATCTCGCCAATCAATGGTGTCTTTGCTCCATAAGATTGTAGAATATCCCAAACTTTCCGCTGCTTTGATGGTATTTTTACCAAAACTGCCCGACGGAGGAGCAAACAAAGTCATTTTGATGCCAAAAAGTTTTTCCACAAGGTTATGACAGGAAGAAATTTCATCAAAATTTGCATCATAACCTAAGTTTTTCATTTCCTTATGAAAATACCCGTGATTGCCAATTTCGTGACCGTCGGCAATAATTCGCGCCAACGTTTCTCCTTCTTTTGCCACCCAATAACCACCAACGAAAAAGGTGGTCGTAACGTTGTACTCTTGAAATATTGCCAACATTTCGTCAATATATTCGCTTCCCCAATAAACGTTGATCATCAAACTTACGCCAGACTGACTTGTTCCATTATAAATGGGATCGCTGTCGGCAAGAACGTTAATCGTTCCACCAACGAAACCTACAAGAAGAAAGGTGGCAATTAAAACAACGAGTATTAAATTTGAAAATATATTAACAAACAATTTTTCTTTCACAAAATTCACCTAGTAAATTTTATGAAATATCAACCTTTGTTATGTTTTAACAAAAACATTTTGGTTGTTGAGATAAAAAAAGGCTTCATAAAGAAGCCTTTTTTGTGGCAATATTAAAGTTTTTTAACAAGTTTCAAATCTACGCGACCTTTTTCGTCAATTTTGATTACCTTTACTTTTACTTTGTCGCCAATGTTGACAACGTCGGTAACCTTTTCAACGCGTTGTTTGGAAAGTTTGGAAATGTGAATCATACCGTCTTTGCCGGGTGCAAATTCCACAAATGCACCAAAGTCTAAAATGCGAACGACGTTACCCTCAAATTCGTCGCCAACTTCGGGGTCAACTGCAATTGCCAAAACCATTGCTTTTGCTTTTTTTGACATTTCTGCATCGCAAGTTGCAATGAATACCGTGCCGTCGTCTGTGATATCAATTTTGACACCTGTTTCTTCAATGATCTTATTGATTGTTTTGCCACCGCTACCGATAACTTCACGAATCTTATCAGGATCAATGCTGAAGGAAATGATTTTAGGTGCATATTTGGAAACTTCACTCTTAGGTTCAGGCAATACTTCCAACATTTTGCCCAAAATGTGCAATCTGCCGATTCTTGCTTGTTCCAATGCACGTTCCAAAATTGCTTTGTCAATGCCTTTAATTTTGATATCCATTTGGATTGCTGTGATACCTTTTGTTGTACCTGCAACTTTGAAGTCCATGTCGCCAAGGAAGTCTTCCAAACCTTGGATGTCGGACAAGATTGCGACTTTTTCGCCGTCTTGGGACTTCATAAGACCCATTGCAATACCTGCGACGGGTGCTTTGATGGGAACGCCTGCATCCATCAATGCAAGTGTGCTACCGCAAATACTTGCTTGGGAGGTGGAACCGTTGGAAGATACTACTTCGGAAACCGTTCTGATTGCATAGGGGAATTCTGCTTCGGAAGGCAATACGGGTTCCAATGCTCTTTCTGCCAATGCGCCGTGACCGATTTCACGTCTACCGGGGCTTCTCAAAGGTTTTGCTTCGCCTGTGGAATAACCGGGCATGTTGTAGTGATGCATATATCTTTTGAACGTTTCGTTTTCGTCAAGGTTTTCCAACTTTTGAACTTCGGAAATTGTACCCAAAGTTGCCGTTGTGATGACTTGTGTCATACCACGAGTAAAGCAACCAGAACCGTGTACTCTGGGCAAGAAACCATTGTCACACCAAATAGGTCTGATTTCGTCAAGTTTTCTACCGTCGGGACGGATACCTTTGTACAAAATTTTGTTTCTTACCTTTTCTTTTGTCAATGCGTAAAGTGCATCGCCAACGTAGGGAAGAACTGTGGGATCTTTTTCCTCAAAGTATGCTTTTGTTTCGGCATCAACTTGGTCTTGTCTGTTTTGTCTTTCAATACGATCAAAAGTATCCAAAGCCCAATCAAGTTTTTCATCGGCAAATTCTCTAACCAATTGTGCATATTGTTCGGGAACGGTGTGCAAAACGGGAACGATTTTTTCTTTGCCAATTTCTTTTTGAATAAATTCAATAAATTCGCATTGTTGTTTGATTGCTTCGTGACCAAACAAAATTGCATTGAGCATTTCCGTTTCGGAAATTTCTTCTGCACCTGCTTCAACCATCATGATTGCATCTTTTGTACCTGCAAGGTTGAGGTTGAGTTTGCTCTTTTCTTTTTGTGCTTGTGTGGGGTTGATGATATATTCGCCATCAACGTAACCAACGACTACGCTACCTGTAGGACCTGCAAAAGGAATGTCGGAAACGCTGAGTGCGACGGAACTGCCGACCATTGCCCAAACTTCGGGTTGGATATCGGGTTCTACCGACATTGCTGTTGCAACGACGGAAACGTCATTGTAAAATCCTTTAGGGAAAAGGGGACGGATGGGTCTGTCAATCAAGCGAGAAGTCAAAATTGCTTTATCGCTGGGACGACTTTCACGTTTTTTATAACCACCGGGAATTTTGCCGACGGAATACATTTTTTCTTCAAAATCTACGCCCAAAGGGAAAAAGTCAACACCTTCACGTGCGCTTTTTGCCAAAGTTGCGTTGGTCATAACAACTGTTTCGCCACATTTGACCATACAGCTGCCGTTGGCTTGTTCGGCATATTTGCCGACTTCAACTTCTACTTCTCTGCCACCGATTTCGGTTTTGAAAACGTAGTAAGTACGATTTCCAATTTGTTTTGTGATTTTTTCCATAATTACTCCTTTCATATTTACAAACACGGCATTAACGCCGTCAGTGAATTGCGACTTAACAAAAAAAAGGGGATGACAAAACCATATTGCCTTCCCCTTTTATTATGTTTTATTTTCTGATTTCCAACTCTGCGATAATCTTTCTGTACTTTTCAATATCGGTTTGTTTAAGATAATCAAGCAAGCCTTTTCTGTGGCCGACCATTTGCATCAAACCGCGTCTTGAGTGATTGTCATTTTTGTTTGCAATCAAGTGTTTTTGCAAGTGGTTGATACGTGCTGTCAAAAGTGCGATTTGAACTTCGGGAGAACCTGTATCGCCTTCTTTTCTAGCAAATTTTGCCACGATTTCTTGTTTATTGATTTTATCGGACATTGTTTTTTCCTCCTTATTTATTTTCGCCTTGCACCAAGTTGAACGTCGGAGTCGTCAATCAACGTAGCGTAAGGTAAATTGTTTGATTGTGTTATTCGGAAACAACTTCTTCTTGAGGTTGTTCTTCTTGTTTTTCTGCGTTTTCAGGTTTGGGCAAAACTGCGCGTCTAGACAATGTGATGCGTTTGTTTTCGCCGTCAAATTCAACAACTTGTACTTCAAGTTCGTCGCCGACTTTCAAAACTGTGTTGATGTCTTCAATCCAATCCCAAGATACGTTGGAGATGTGAAGCAAACCGTCAATGTTTTTGTCAAGTTCAACAAATGCGCCGAAAGGCATAATTCTTGCAACTTTGCCTGTTACGACGTTGCCAACTGCAAATTTTTCTGCTGCCAAAACCCAAGGTTGGGGTTGAAGTTGTTTATAACCGAGAGAAACTCTGTTCTTTTCTCTGTTCAAGGAAAGAACTACGAATTCATAGGTGTTGCCAATTTCCAACACTTCTGCGGGAGAATCGATGCGTGTCCAAGACAAGTCGGAAGAGTGTGCCAAGCAGTCAAAGCCACGTACAGAGATAAATGCGCCAAAGGATGCAAAGCGAAGAACTTTACCTTCAACAATTTCGTCAACTTCAATGTTGTTCCAAAATTCGTCTTCTTTTGCTTTCTTTTCTGCAAGCAAAATTTGTTTTTGACTTGCGGAAATAAGTTTCTTTGCGTCATCAACTTTATCGGCAGAAGATACCAAACGAAGTTCTTTACCAACGTACTTTTCGTAATCTTTGCAATAACCGATTTTGATTTGAGATGCGTGTACAATTACCGTATAGCTACCGATCTTACCAACAAGACATTCTTTGCCGGATTTGATCATTTTGCATGTGAATTGTTCGCCGTTTTTGATGCTTTCTACAAATTGGTCGTCCTTGTTTCTTTCGTCAATGACTTTTTTGGAAAGAACAATACCTTTGTCTGTAGAGATAACGGAACATTCCAATTTATCGCCTACTTTAATTGCTTTTTTGCATTCTTGCCAATTTTCGATTGCAATTTGTTCGTTGGGGACTGTTGCGTCAGATTTCCAATAGGGAATTGTGACTGTCAAACCGTCGTCGTTAATTGCTGCTACACGGCAATTTACTTTTTGACCAACATGATACTTTTTGCCTTCCGGTATTTTTGCTACCGCCTCTGCAAACAATGCGCCGTTTTTGTCGGCTACATTTTCAGTTGAAACTACTTCAACCTTTTCTTTTGCACCGTTTTCCATTCTTACTAAAACCTCCTCAATCAACTCCTGTGGAGCTGAAGTGCCTGAAATGATACATACATTTTTTTTGTCAAGAAAAATCTTTTCATCAATTTTGCCGTCGTCCGTCCAAACCACGTTGGAACAAACTTGGTTTACCACACGAAACAACTTGTTTGTGTTGGAACTTTTTTTGTCACCAATCAAAATGGTAAGGTCGCACTTTTCAGCCAAATCTTTGGCAGATTTTTCCCTTCGTGTTGTAGTATAACAAATTGTGTTGAAAATAACAAGTGATTTAACCCCGTCTTGAACAAGATTTTGCAAAGATTTTTCAACGTTGCTTTCTAAAAAGGTACTTTGAAAAACCACTGCAACATTTTCATAATTAGACAAATCAACCTTGTTTTGCCCGTTTGTTACCATTGCACTGTTGTTGCACCAACCGTTTATGCCAACTACTTCGGGGTGTTTTTCTTCGCCAAAAATAACAATTTGAAAACCATCTTCGTAATGCTTTTTGACGATGTTTTGAATATTTTTTACCACCTTGCAAGTGGTATCAACAATAGAAATACCGTTATCTTGGCAATAATCAAAAATTGCTTTGGTAGCACCGTGCGCACGGATAATGAGCGTTGCTCCTTTTGGCACTTTGCAAACGTCGTCAACAACGGTAATTTTTTTAGCAATTTTTTGCATAATCACGTCGTTATGCACCAAGGCACCCAAACAATAAACGTTGGGCGTGTCCATTAAGTTGTAGGCTGTTTGCACGGCGTTTTTAACCCCTGCACAAAAGCCGATGTCATAAGGAATATGAACTTTCATTTGATTATTCTTCGTCAAGATTTACGTCGGCATACGTTTTTTTAGCCAATTCATACTGTTCTTTGTGAGATTGCAAAAAAGCGTCAATCTTTGCCTGACGTTTTTTAGAGGGTTTGCGTCTTTCAACACCCAACTCTTTCATTTTTTCTTCCAATTGAAGTTTTAATTGCATCAATTTTTTGTAAATTTTCTTCGTTGCTTGTTCCAAAACGTCTTTTGTAACGGGCTGACCGTAAAATTCACTGAGTTCAAATTCTTCACCAATCATAACGTGGTTTTTGGTAAACATTTTGTAGGTGTCAAAGGTAATGATTGGCCTTATTGGTGCTTGTGTTTTTATTGCAAACAATGCTGTGCCCGTTTTGAAGGGCAAAAATTGTTCCGAACTGCGGTTTCTTGTGCCTTCGGGGAAAATCCAAACGGGTTTGTCGTCTTTCAAAGCACGAAGGGTGGCTTTTGTTGCCGCCATATCGGCATCACCACGACTGACAGGAATAAAATCCATGCCGTCCAATGCCCATTGCAAAAACTTGCTTTGTCTATGCTCCGTTTTGTACATAAAACGAATATCTTTATTGTTGTGAGCAATAAAAATTACGCCATCCCAACCGTCAACGTGATTGGCAACAATTATGGATTTTTTTACTTTAACACCTTCTACGTCACCGTAAAACCTTACGGGGAATAGGTTTTTGAGTGTAATTGCCACAAATTTACGGCAAAACATAACAAATTTGTTCATATCTATCTCCAACTAAATCAATCTGTCCAAAACTGCGCCACAAGCAATAATACCGTGTTCAAAAGTTACGCCACCTTGCAAATATGCAATGAAAGGAGGACGCATGGGGCCGTCGCAACTGAGTTCAATGGAAGAACCTTGCACGAAGCAACCTGCCGCCATAATGACTTCGTCACTGTATCCGGGCATTGCCCAAGGAGTAGGTACTGCGCGAGCATCAACGGGACTTTGTGATTGAATTGCTTGGCAAAAATCAATCAGTTTAACTCTATCTTGCAACTTAACCGACAAAACGATGTCTCCATAAATTTGGTCGGGAGAAGGCGTTACGTCGTAACCTGCATCGGTAAGACATTGGGCAAACAAATATATCGTTTTAAGAGCTTGAGCAACCGTGTGGGGCGCCAAAAACAAACCTTGATAAAAGAGTCTGTAACCTAATTCAAAACTTCCAACTTCACCGAGTAAGGTAGGAGTGGAAAAACGACGCCAAACCAAATTGACAAGTTTTTGCGTGCCACAAACGTAACCACCCGTGGGGGCAATTCCACCACCTAAATTCTTAATGAGCGAACCTACGCAAACGTCTGCGCCCACTTCGGTGGGTTCTTTTTCTGCAGTAAATTCGCCGTAGCAGTTGTCCACCATAATAAAGGTGTCGGGAGAAATTGTTTTGACAAAAGAACAAGCCTTTTCAATTTGTTCAATGGACAAAGCGTTTCTATCGTCATATCCACGAGAACGTTGGATATATACCATTTGAATTTTTCTAGATGCCAAAACGTATTTGATAGTTTCAAAATCGAATTGGCCGTCAATCAAATCTACACAGTCAAAGGAAATTCCAAATTCTTCCAAACTTCCTTCGCCTTTAATTACACCGTGCAAAGAATCATAAACCTTACCCGAAATGGACAAAGCGCTGTCACCACTTTTCAAAAGAGAAAACAAAGTTGTTGAGATGGCGTGCGTACCACAAGTGAAACGAGGGGTTACGATGGCGTCTTCCGTACCGAAAACTTTGGCAAAAACCTTGTTTAAAGCGTCACGGCCAACGTCGTCGTATCCATAACCAGACGTACCGTAAAAGTGACGCAACTCTATACCATATTCATAAAAAGCGTTTAAGACTTTTTGTTGATTGCAAAGTGCAACGTTGTCAATACGTTCAAATTGCGCTTGAAGTTTTTGTTTTGATTGTGTAATAAGTTGATATGATTTTTGTTTCATTTTTACAAAACTTCCTTAAACTTTGGTGATTTTAATCAAAATTTCAATACTATGTCACGCATAGTAATTAATATTAGTTTGCATTTTTATATTTATCGGCAATATATTGGGCAATTTCGTCCAAATTGGCAAATTGCTCCACGTCAATAAATTCGGCGTCCATTCTCTTAAAATAAGTCGTTTGTCGCTTTGCATATTGGCGAGTTGCAATCTTGATTTGCTCTTTTGCTTCTTCCAAACTGCACTCCCCTTTAAGATACGAAATTATCTCTTTATAGCCAATTGCTTGAAAACTTTGCAATTGATCACGTCTGTCGAACTTTTCGTACAAAGATTGCACCTCTTCCACCAAGCCCATTTCAAACATTTTATCAACGCGCGTTGCCGTTGCTTCAACAATTTGCTGGCGAGGTCTTGTCAAAACAAACAAAAGTTTTGGCATAATTTCTTTGCGAGAGTTTCTTGTGCCTTGACTTTTGAGTTGTCCACTACTTGCAATTTCAATGGCGCGGATAACTCTTTTTATATTGTTTTTGTCAATTGTTTCAAAGGATGTCGGGTCAACCTTTTCAAGAACTTGCAAAAGTGCGTCTTTGCCTTGATTTTCGTACAAATCTTGCATCTCTTTGCGAACGAGCAAAGTTTGTTCGTTGTTTTCAAAATCAAAGGGCAAAAACAAACTGTCAAAATAAAAACCCGTTCCGCCTGCCAAAATGGGAGTGCCAAAAGGATTGTCTTCCAGCACCTTTTTTACGTCCTCGGCATAGTTTACCGCCGAATAAGGTTGGTCGCACTCTACAACGTCCAACATAAAGTGTTGCACTCCGTCCATTTCGTCGGCCGTAATTTTGGCTGTACCAACGTCCATACCCTTGTAAACTTGCATAGAGTCGGCAGAAACAATGATGCCATCCAAAAGTTTTGCAACTTTTACTGCAACTTTGCTTTTACCAACGCCTGTGCAACCCAAAATGCCTAAAATTCGTCTCATCAAACTACCCTCTTAAACATTTTTTCAAAGTCATACTTCGTCATACGGACTGCCAAAGGTCTTCCGTGGGGACAAGTTGCAATTTTATCCGTGTTTATCGTATAAACAATGTAATCAATTTCTGCTTGGGAAATTCTTTCGCCACCTTTTATCGCAAGACGGCATGCGTGTTTTGCAATATTATCTTTTAATAATTCCGTAGATTCCACGTACAAATCGTGTGTATTAGACAAAATATTGGCAATCATTTTTTCCAATTTGCAATCTACGAACATCGTAGCAACGGACACCACTCTAAATGTGTTTTGACCAAATTTTTCAATTGAAAAACCTGCTTTTGCAATTTCGTCAAGGTTATTTTCCAAAAAGTCAGTTTCTTCTGCCGTCGTATCAAAAACGTAAGGAATCAACAATGGTTGCATTGTCAAATTGTCCTTTTCTTTGATAAATTTATCGTACAAAATGCGTTCGTGCGCTGCGTGTTGGTCAATGAACAACACTTCGTTTTCCACTTCCAACACAATGTACGTCAAAAACAACACACCTAACACTCTATAAGTGGGTTTTGTTGCTTCATTTATAGGTTTTTGCTCTATAACAAGTGCATCTAAATTAGTTTGCGGAGTTTGAGGCTCTTCTCCTTTCGTCGAAAATGCTTTTTCTATGTGTTCAAGATATTTTTCAAACTTTTTCTCGTTTGTTTTGTGTTCCCTTTCGTAAATTTCTTGGGGAGTAAGTTTGGGCTTTTCCACAAAACTTGCCCTATCCATAAAGAAATCGTCTTCAATGACGGTGGGTTGATCCAAAGTTTGCGTTGCGCCACCAATAAAGGCTTCGGCTTTGAGTTCGGCAAAGTTTTTTAGCTTGTTTTTCAACACCAAAAATACCGCCAAATATATCGTGCCGGGGTAGGCGTATCGCACTTCCATTTTTGTAGGATGAACGTTTACGTCAACAATTGCAGGATCCATTTGAATATCCAAAACTGCAACGGGGAAGCATTTTGTCATCAAATAAGGCTTAAATGCGTTTTTAATTGCCGACAAAACGGTGGGGTCTTTGACGTATCTTCCGTTTATGGAAATAGTTTGGAAAGTGCTGTTTGACTTTGTAAAGTCGGGATTGCTGACGTAACCCTTCACCTTTATTTCCTTAAATTCGCCGTCAATTTTGATGCAACTGTCCAAACATTGTTGTCCATACAAGGTGTAAATTGCTTCTGCTAAACCACCACCACGAACGTAATAGACGTTTTTGCCATCTACTTTATAAAAAACTTCCAATTCGGGGTGAGTCAAAATCAAGCGAGCAACGTAATTTGTTATTTCAGATGCTTCTTTCGTGGGCGTTTTCAAAAACTTTTTACGTGCTGGAACGTTGTAAAATAAGTTTTCCACGACAACTTTCGTGCCGTTTACAAAAGCGCATTGTTCTTGAGAAATTACGTGGCCGGCGTTAAGCACAATTTTGCCTGCAACTTCGGCATAAGGCGTTTTGGAAATGCGCGTAACACAAGATACGGAACTTATTGAATAAAGAGCTTCGCCTCTAAAACCCATTGTAGAAAGGGTGTCAAGGTCTTCAAATTGACTAATTTTGCTTGTTGCGTGAGGTTTGAAAGCATCATTAAGTTGGTCGTAGTCAATGCCACAACCATTGTCGGTAACCGACATACGAACAAGTCCGCCACCTTCAATTTCAATATCAATTCTTGTTGCACCTGCATCAATGCTGTTTTCTACAAGTTCTTTGATTACAGCACAAGGTCTTTCCACCACTTCCCCGGCGGAAATCTTGTCATAAACTTGTTTAGGTAAGGAAATAATTTTACTCATTTTTTGCCTTTTTCGCCAAATCGGCTAGTACGTCAAAAGCCTCAATGGGTGACATACGATTTATATCCAAATCTTTCAAAATGGAAAGAATTTGTTTTGAATTTGCATTGTTTTTGCGTTTTTGTTCGGCGTCTTCCAAACTGTCCAAACGCATATTGATATCGCTATTTTCCAGCAAATTGCTTATTTCTTTGGCTCGTTTGCATACCACGTCGGGAACACCTGCCAAAGACGCAACTTCAACGCCAAAACTCTTGTTTGCTCCACCACGAGAAATTTTGTGCAAGAACAAAATTGTATCGTTAAATTCTTTGACGTTGATTTTATAATTCTTTACACCGTCAACCTTGCCTTCCAAATCGGTCAATTCGTGGAAGTGAGTTGCAAAAAGGGTTTTTGCACCGACGTTTGAAGAAAGATATTCCATAACTGCCCATGCAATTGCAAGACCGTCAAATGTGGACGTGCCACGTCCAATTTCGTCAAGCACGAGCAAACTTTTATTGGTTGCATTATTCAAAATGTTGGCTACCTCCACCATTTCTACCATAAAGGTACTTTGGTTAAAAGCCAAATCGTCACTTGCACCAACACGAGTAAATATTTTGTCAACGATGGGAATAATTGCCGATTTTGCAGGAACAAAACTGCCAACGTGCGCCATCAACGTAATAAGGGCAACTTGACGCATATAGGTGCTTTTACCTGCCATGTTAGGACCTGTGATGACCATCGTTCTGTTGTTGGCTGTATCAAGCAAAGTGTCGTTTGCAATAAAACTTTCACGCTTTATGTACGACTCTACAACGGGATGACGGCCGTCAACAAGGTGCAAGGTGCTATTTTGCACGTTTATTTTTGGTTTGCAATAGTTGTTGGACAAGGCTACTTTTGCAAAACTCAACAAACAGTCGCAAACGGAAAGGCTGTATGCCGTTTTTTGAAGTTGCGCAACGTAGTCCAAAAGTTTGTTGCGCAATTCGGCAAACAAGGTTTTTTCCAACAACAAAATTTTATCATCGGCAGTTACGATTTTTTCTTCCAATTCTTTCAATTCGGGAGTGATAAATCTTTCGCCGTTTACCAAAGTTTGCTTTCTTATGAAATATTCGGGCGCCAAATGCACCAAACCTTTGCTTATTTCAAAATAATAGCCAAACACTCTGTTGTAACCAAGTTTAAGCGTTTTGATGCCACTTCTTTCTCTTTCAAAGTTTTCAAGTTCGGCAACAAGTTGTTTACTGTTGCGAGTGATTGAACGATATTCGTCAAGTTCTTGGTTGTAACCGTCTTTTATGTATCCACCTTCACGAACAAGCAAAGGTGCGTTTTCCACGATTGCTTTGCCAACTAAGTCCTTTACTTCCGTCAAAAGAGAAATGCCGTTATTTTGTGCAACCAAAATGTTGGAAGTACATTTGGAAAGCAAACCTTTAATTTCGGGTAAATTTTCCAACGAATTATACAAAACGTTGCAATCTTTTGGAGAAAGATTGTCATAAGAAATTTTTCCTGCAATTCGTTCAATATCTTTCACTTTGGAAAGGGCTTGACTCAACGTGTCGTTGAGAATATAGTTCTTGAACAATTCTTCAACACCGTCCAGCCTTGCGTTTATTTGAGGTGCGTTTTGCAACGGACGGTCAATCCAATCTGCCAAAAGTCTTGCACCCATACTTGTGCAAGTTTTATCCAACAAACCCAACAAAGAGCCTTTTCTTTTGTCTTTGTTGGACACTGTAAGTTCCAAATTTTTTCTTGTTTTTACGTCAATGGACATATATTGATTTTTTTCAATATATTTGATGGGGCAAAGGTGGGACAAAGGACGTTTTTGTGTATCTACAACGTATTCCAACAATGCTCCTGCGCTTCCTACGGCAAGTTTTTTATTGGAAAAACCAAGACCGTCAAGCGTTGCGAGTTTGTATTGACTCAAAATTTTCTCTTTTGCCTTATCAAAAGCAAATACCCAAGAATAATACTCTTCAAACTTGGGAACGTAACCTGCCTTTACACAGTCCAAATTTTTTGAAAATTGTACCGTGTTGGCATCGCAAATGATTTCGGTAGGTTTGAAAGACACCAAAAACTCTTGCAAGTTTGCAACGGCTTTTGCACCTGAAAATTCGCTTGTTGCAACAAAACCCGTGGAAATATCACAAACGGTTGCACCAACTTTTTGGTCGCCAAACATAACGGAAGCCACAAAATTGTTGCTTTTTTCGTCCAACAAAGTGCTGTCCATAACTGTTCCTGCCGTGATAACTCGCACCACGTCACGCTCAACAATACCTTTGCCGTTGGGTTCAGACAACTGTTCGCAAATGGCAACTTTTAATCCCGATGACACAAGTTTTGCAACGTAATTGTCAACAGCATGAAAAGGAACACCGCACATAGGTGCGCGTTGCCCGTTGCCACAATCTCTTGCAGTCAAAACCAAATCTAATACGTCACTTGCTTTTTGAGCATCTTCAAAAAACATTTCGTAAAAGTCGCCAAGACGGTACATCAAAATGCAGTCTTTGTAACTTTCTTTGGTTTGCAAATAATGGGTCATCATTGGTGAAAAACGTTGCATCAGTCCTCCTTTTGCAACTCGCCCCAGAGGGTTGCCGATTGGAATTTCTTAATTTTTACCCAAACGAATTGGTCAAACAAGTCAACGTCGCTTTTTACGTTGACCAAACGACCGTTTTCCGTTCTGCCACAATAGGTATTTACGTATTTTTTATTTTTACCTTCAATCAAAACACGTTGCAACGTGCCTTCCATTTCTTGGCTGATTTCCTTTGTAATGACGTTTTGTGCTTCAAGCAAACGTTTTATTCTAACACCTTTTTCTGCACGAGAAATTTGATTGTCCATTTTGTCGGCAACGGTACCTTTTCTGCGTGAATAAATGAAGCAAAATGCCGATGAAAATCTTGCTTTTTTAACCAAATCCAACGTGTCCAAAAAGTCTTGTTCCGTTTCACCCGGGAAACCCACCATAATGTCGGTGGAAATGCCAACGTCGGGAATTGCCTTTTTGATTTTTTCAACAAGTTGAAGGTAATAATCTCTATCGTATTTTCTATTCATTGCCTTCAAAATGTCACTGCTTCCGCTTTGTACAGGCAAGTGAATGCTGTTGCAAATCTTTTTGTTGTTTGCAATGGCTTGAATTACGTCGTCGGTTAAATCTTTGGGGTGGTTTGTCAAAAATCTAACTCTAAAATCGCCGTCAATTTTTGCAACTTCGTTCAATAGTTGGGCAAAGTTGGTACCATCGTCCAAGTCGTGACCATAACTGTTTACGTTTTGACCAAGCAAAGTGATTTCTTTGTAGCCTTTTGCAATCAAATCTTTTACTTCGCTCACAATATCTTGAATAGGGCGAGAGTGTTCCCTGCCACGAACGTAAGGCACGATACAATAGGTGCAAAAATTGTTGCAACCGTAAATGATATTTACCCATGCATTGGGACGGCTTGTACGCACTTTGGGAAGATTGACCAAGACGTAATTCTTTTCGTCGGTGTTAACCGTCTTTTTCTTTTGTTTTGCATCAACAACGGCTTGTTCCAACAAATCAAGGTTGGACGTTCCCAAAACAACGTCAACGAAAGGAAAACGGCGTTTCAAAGAAGTTGCAACACCACTTTGTTGCGACATACAACCACACACCACAACAATTAAGTCGGGGTTGTTTTGTTTCAAAATTTTTGCTTCGCCAATATGTCCGTGAATTTTTGCTTCGGCTGTTTCTCTGATACAGCAAGTATTGTAAACCAAAACGTCGGCTTTATTTTCGGCATCACAAGGAAAATAGCCGAGTTTTTCCAAAACACCTGCAATTTTTTCCGATTCGTGGATGTTCATCTGACATCCGTATGTGTTAATAAAATAAAATTTTTCAAAAGTATCCATGTTGCCATTATACATTCTTTGACCAATTTAGACAAGAGATAAATAATAACTTTTAAAATATAAATACTATATACGATATGAAAAAAGTTGCAAAACGTATATTGGTATTTATTTCAGTATGTCTTGTAGTTGTTGCAGTTGGCGCAACCTTGTTTTTGGTGAATTTTGTCAATAGTGATCAGTTTGTGTCACTAAATTTGGACAATTTAAATCACGCAAAGATAAATTTGAATGTATTTGCCAACGACGGAACACCCTTTGTTGAACCCTTCGTCATTGGTAAAAGCAAACAAATTGACGTAAATAACCTTAACGACTACACCAAAAACGCATTTATTGCCGTTGAAGATAAGCGATTTTATGAACACAATGGCATTGATTGGATTAGAGTGGGCGGAGCATTGTTGAACAACGTAAAAACAATGTCCTTTTCCGAGGGCGCATCCACCATAACGCAACAGTTGATAAAAAACACTCACCTAAACCAAAACAAAACCATAACGCGAAAAATAAACGAAATGCTTTTGGCTAGTCAGTTGGAAAACAAATTTGAAAAAGACCAAATTCTTTCAATGTATCTAAACACCATTTACTTTGGAAACGGCGCCGTCGGCATAGAAAACGCCGCCAACACCTTTTTTGGTGTGAGTGCATACGACTTGACTTTGGAACAAAGCGCGACGTTAGCAGGTATAATAAAAGCGCCAACAAACTATTCCCCAAAAAACAACCCGACAAAGTGTGTTGAAAGGCGAAATTTGGTGTTGGATTTAATGTGCAAAAACAACTTTATCACACAAAACCAAAGAGATATTGCCAAAAACTCCCCCCTTGAACTTTGCCAAAACAAAAGGATATCGTTGGAAAGTGACTATTTGCAACAAGTGATTGCCGAAACGGTGGAACTTTTGGGAATAGATGAAAAGCAACTTTATAACGGTCAATATAAAATTTATACCTATTTTGACCGTGATGCACAAACTTGTTTAAAAAATGCAATAAAAGACTGCCAATACAACGTAAATGCAATCGTAATAAACAATCAAAACGCCACCATTTCCGCATTGTCAAAGGGAAATAATTTCAACCAAAAGCGACAAGCAGGTTCGGCGTTGAAACCTTTGGCAGTTTACACTCCTGCGCTTGACAATAAACTGATAAACGTGGTAAGTCCCGTTTTGGACGAAAAGGTCAACTTCAACGGATACTCTCCAAAAAACGCAACCGACACCTACGTTGGATGGACTACAATAGAAAATGCCGTTGCAAACAGCATAAACACAACTGCGGTTAAGTTGCTAAACAGTTTGACTGTGGCAAAAAGTTGCCAATATTTAAACAAAATGGGAATTGAAACAAATGAAGAAAACCTTTCTTTGGCACTTGGCAACGTGAATGGCGGGATTGACGTAACAACACTTGCTTCAGGTTATACCACGCTGGCTAATGGTGGAATTTATCAAAAGCCCACTACCATTGCAAAAATTGAAAAGGAAGATTTTGTTATTTATCACCACAAAGAAAGAACGGAAAAAGTATTTGAAAATTCATCGACTTTTTTGATGTGCGAAATGTTGAAAAAAGTTTCCACAAAAGGAACTGCAAAAGCACTTGGCTCTTTACCCTTTGAAGTTGCAACAAAAACGGGAACGGTTGGAAAGATTGAAGGTAACACCGACGGAATTTTGGCAGGGTTTACAAGCGACCTTTCCTTTTGTTTTTGGTGTACGAGTGAAAGTCCAAAACCACTTTCGGGTGGTAATCAGCCTTGTGTTTTGGCAAAGAACTTTTTGCAAGAATATTACAAAAACGATACGCCAAAAAACTTTGAAATTCCAAAAAGCGTTACTAAAATTGAGTTGGACGAAATGGCATTGTCAAGACAAAAATACGTTAAAAAAACAAATGGTAAAGCAGTATATTTTGCGCAAGACAATATGCCAAATTTTGAGCAAATATCAACTAAAATTGCGCCACAATTGCGTTATGAAAAAGGCGCAATAATTGTTGAAAGCAATACGAATTTCGTTTACAAAAAGACCAATGACACCTGTAATATGCTATCCTTAATAGACGGAAAGTACGTTGATTTTGACGTAAAAGAAGGACAAGAATATTGCTATTTTATCATTGACAAAGATAGTCTTTTGGAAACTAAAATTGTTGTTCCAAAAGAAAAAGAAAAAGTTGATTTTTGGGATTTTATTAAAAAGTGGTTTTAAAAACAAATTCATTAGAAAATACACGAACAATTCGCACGAAAAAAAATTAAGCAAAAAACCACAAGAAGTCAAAAATCTTGTGGTTTTTTAGTTAAAATTATATATTATGTCTGTAATAGTATATTATAAATCAATTAAAACTTGAATATTTCTGCCGATGCAAGGGCTTTTTCAATCAAACCATCCACGTCAAGTCTTGCTTCAAGCTTTTGGCACACTTCCACTTTGGGACGTGTGATGGGGGACTTGGGCAAGAATATTGTACAGCAATCTTCAAAGGGTTCAATGGACGTTTCGTAGGTATCAATCTTCTTTGCAATGGTGACGATTTCTTCCTTGTCAAAACCGATCAAAGGTCTAAATGCAGGCATTGTGCAAACGGCGTTTGTGGTGGTCAAACTTTCCAAAGTTTGACTTGCAACTTGCCCCAAACTTTCGCCTGTAATTACTGCACCACAACCTTGTCGCTTTGCAATGATTTGAGCAATGCGCATCATAAATCTGCGAAGCAAAGTGATGGTATAACTTTCGTTGCATTTTTGGTGAATTTCCGTTTGAATTTCCGCCACGTTAATGCACTCTACGGTCAAGTGTACGCAATACTTTGTGAGGCGTTTTGCAAGTTCAAAAACCTTTTCTCTTGCTCTATCACTTGTGTAAGGAAAGCTGTGGAAATGTACTGCATAAAGCACCATACCGCGCTTTGCCATCATGTAGCCTGCAACGGGGCTGTCAATACCACCCGAAAGCAACAACAAACCTTTTCCACCGGTGCCAACAGGCATGCCGTCAACGGCTTTTACAATGCTGTTATAGACAAAAGTTTTTCCGTTTTCTCTTACGTCAATATACACGATTTGCTCGGGTTTATGCAAATCAACAACCAAACTGTTGTCCCAATCCAACAACATATGACCGATTTCACGAGCAATTTCCATTGAATTTAGAGGGAATGTTTTGTCGGCACGGTTGCAAACGACACGGAAGGTTTTTCCTTTTTCCACCATTGTTTTGCTTATTGCAAAAATGTTGTCCATAGATGAATCAACTTGTTGGGCAATGCTCAAAGAATAAATGCCGAAAATATTTTTTAAGGTATCAAAAATTGCTTGTTCGTCTTGGTCGTTGTAGTCTGAAATGATATATCTTGCACTGCGTTTTACCATTTTGTATTGATAAGATTTCAATGCAGTTTTGATATTTTCCACCAAAGCACCTTCAAAATAACTTCTGTTGTTACCTTTTAAGAATATTTCTGAATATCTCAAAATAATTACTTTCACTTTCTAACTCCTATAATGTTGCGCAAAGTTTTTACTGTTTCTACAAGTTTTGACGAAACAAACTCTACTTCTTCTTTTGTCGTGTATTTGGAAAAACTTATTCGCACCAAACCTTCTTTAAAGGCGTCGGGCAAATTTAGTTGTGCGTGAACTCGCGATACTTTATATTTTGAACTACATGCAGAGCCAAGTCCAACGATTATCTTTTCTCTTTCCAACATATGCAAAAGCACTTCCGACTTTACGTTTGCAAAAGCCAAGGTTAAAATTGCAGGGGAGCAATCTTTTTGGCAAATAACTTTTACGTTGGGCAAACCCTCAAGTTTTTCCATAAAGACTTTTTTGTATTGAGAAAAGTTTTCAATATTGTCCTTTAAGTTTTGACAAGCTATATTAACTGCCGTAGCCAAAGATACGATGCCTGCTACGTATTCGGTGCCGTTTCGCAATCCGTTTTCTTGGCCACCACCAAAATTTTGCTGTACCAAACGCACTCCGTTCTTTACGCACAAAGCACCAACACCTTTTGTGCCGTGAATTTTGTGAGAAGAAAAGGAATACAAATCAGCACGCAAATAATCAACGTTGACAGGGATTTTGCCCACTGCTTGAACTCCATCGGAAAAACACAAAACACGCGAATTGATGCGTTTTACGCCCTCAAAAAGGGTTTTTATATCATTTATTGCGCCTGTTTCGTTGTTGACGTGCATACACACCGCCAAACAAGTGTCTTGGTCAATTAAGGACAAAAAGTGTTCAACGTCAACACTGCCGTCGTCAAAGGTTTTTGCAAACTTTACGTTTACTCCCTTTTGTTGCAACGATTGCAAACAGTTGTAAACAGCACTGTGTTCCACCATCGTTGCAACAACGTTGCCACCGTGACGGATACTGCCAAAGACTGCCATATTGTCGGCTTCGGTGCCACCACTTGTAAAAATTAGGTTGCCGGAAAAAGACAAATCTTTTTTAATTTGATTACGAGCCAAGTCAATGTCTTTTTTTACCGTCAATGCCAAGCCGTGCAAAGAAGATGGATTGTAATAATTTTCCGTGTGATATTTGTTCAATACTTGCAACACGTTTTCGTCCACTTTTGTTGTGGCACAATTGTCAAAATAATAAATCATGGTTTATTTAAGCGTAACTATGGTTACACCTTCTTCTCCTTCGCCGTACGTTCCCAAACGATACTCTTTTACGTTGGGATGTTTTGCCAAGTGAGCGCCAACTGCCTTACGCAATTTGCCCGTACCTTTGCCGTGAACAACCCAAATCATATGCAATCCGGACATAACCGCACCGTCAATAAAGGCATCAAGATTTGTCAAACCATCCATAACCGTCTGTCCAATGATATTTATTTCGGTACTTTGGTTGCGCACCTTTATTTCCGTTGATGCCGACTTTTTGTGTGTTGCCTTGGGTTTTTTGTTTTCCACAAGACAATTATAAAGATCGTCAACGTTGACGTAGGTGGTAATTGCGCCTGCCGATACGGAAACTTTGTTGTTTCTAATTTCTTTTACAACAACTTGTACGCCAAGTTTTTGCGAGAAAACTACGTCGCCCACTTTCAAAGAAGAGAGATCAACTTTGTCGCCACAAAATACCACTTCATCTTGGTCGTCCGTTTCAAATTGTGTGTTTTGTACTTGTTTAATTTTGTTTCGTGCGTCAAAAATTTGACGTTGTTCAACGTAACCACTTTCGGCAAGATCTTTTATTTCTTTGAGAAGTTGTTTTGCCGACTCGGTTGCATCTGCAATAATTCTCTTTGCTTCGTTTTTGCTTGTTTTAAGCAATTTTTCCCGTTCAGCAGTGAGATTTTGCGTCAATTTTTGAGCATTTTGCAATTTTTCTTGCAATTCTTCACGCTCTGCAACAACCTTTTCTCTGAGTTCTTCATATTGACGTCTTATGTTGTCGGCGTTTTGCAACACTTTTTCAAAGACAACTTTTTCGTCCGACAAACTTGCTCTTGCGTTTTCTACGACTTTTTGTTGCAAACCAAGTCGGGAAGCAATTGCAATTGCGTTTGAACTTCCGGGAACACCCATAATGAGTTTGTAGGTAGGTTCAAAGGTTTCGGGGTTAAATTCCATTGAAGCGTTTTCCACGCCAACCGTTGTCAAAGAATATTCTTTAAGTTGGCCGTAGTGGGTTGTAATAAGGCATTTTGCACCGCTTTTAAGCAAATAGTCGGTTATTGCAAGTGCCAAAGCACTGCCTTCGTTTGGCTCGGTGCCTGCGCCTACTTCGTCAATAAGCACCAAAGAGTTTTCGTTGCATTTTTCCAAAATGGAAGTAATGTTTACAATGTGCGACGAAAAAGTTGAAAGGTTTTGCGCAATGCTTTGCTCGTCGCCAATATCGCAAAAGACGTCGTCAAAATAACGAAGTTTACTACCTTCTTTTGCAGGGATATACATACCAGTCATGGCAAGAGCCGTAAGCAAACCAACCGTTTTTAACGTTACCGTTTTACCACCCGTGTTGGGACCCGTGATTACAACAATACCAACGTCTTCTTTCAAAGAAAAAGTAACGGGAACAACTTTTTTGGCATCAATGAGTGGATGACGAGCCGATTTAAGCACAATATCGCCCTTTTCGGAAAGTTTGGGCAAAGTTGCTTTAACTTTGTCGGCATAATGCACCTTGGCAAAAACGACGTCCAAATCTGTGATTATTTGTCGGTTTTGCAACAAACTTGATGCGTTGGGGGCAACTTTTTCGGTAAATTCTTGCAAAATGCGATGAATTTCCGCCTTTTCTTCCAAAAGAGTTTCTCTTAATTTGTTGTTAAGTTGCACGATTGCCATAGGTTCAATGTAAACGGTTGAACCACTTGCACTTTGGTCGTGAATAATACCACTCACCAAATTCTTGAATTCTGCCTTAACGGGAATTACGTAACGATCGTCACGCAAAGTAACTATGGCATCTTGCAAATACTTTGAACTTTCTCCTCGACGTGTGTAGGAAGCAAGTTTTTGTTTGATATCGGCGTTTTTTTGTTTTATATTTTTACTAATTGTAAAAAGAGTAGGCGACGCTTTGTCGTTGATTTCTTCGTCCGATAGGATGCAAAAATCAATATCTTCTTCCAAAGGCTTGTTTTCATACAAAAGAGTTGCTTTTGCTTGTAAAATGGAAGTGTCTATTTCGTCAAATTGTGCCGACAACACCTTCTTAATATGGCGAGATGCCGAAAGTTGTCGTTTAATTTTCAAAAGTTGACCACAAGACAGTGTTGAATAAATTTTCGCTTGCAAGCAAATTTCTTCAATTTCATCAATGGAAAGGTCCAAATGAACGTCCAATCTAAACAAATCTGTGGCTTGTCTTGTTGTTTGCAAGGACAAATCGGCATCGGAAAAGGATGTTGCAGGAAGAGATTGCAACACCTTTTTTCTTGCAGGGGCACTGTGGGTGAAGGTGGCAACCTGACCCAAAACAACGCCATATTCCAATTTGTCCAGAGTTTTTTGTAAAATCATTAACTTCTTAATACTGCTCCAAATTTGTCTTTAAGTGCCTTCAAGCAAACGGAAACTTGTTCTTCAATTTCAGTATCTTTCAAAGTTTTCGTATTATCTCTAAATCTTACCGTAATTGCCAAACTCTTGTTGTTTGCGCCAAGGCTTTCGTGACGATATACGTCAAATAATTGAGCGTATTCGCACAAAGAACATACGTTTTTGATTTCGTCCAACACGTCTTGTGCCAAAACGTCTTCAGACATAACCAATGCAAAGTCACGGTCCACAGGGGGATATTTTGCAAAGGTTTGATATTTGAATTTATCGTTTTTAAGTGTGTACAAGGTGTCAAAATCAAGTTGCGCAACGTAACCGTCCACTGCCAAACCAAAGTTTTTGCAAATTGTGGGGTGTACTTTGCCAAAGAATCCAACGTATTTACCATCAACAAAAACGTCAGCGGAAATACCGGGATGCAAAAATTCAACTTTACTTCTTTCAAGGTGAACTTTTTGCACAAATCCATCAAGCAAAGTCAAAACGTCGCATTTGAAAGAATCAAAATTGACCGTTTCGCCACTTGCGAACATTGAAATGCCTTTCTTTTCGTCGGGCAATTCTTCCAAAGGAAGCGATTTTGCAAGATAAATTGCACCATATTCGTACAATTTGAGATCAAGATTTTTGCGCTTGTGGTTGAGAGAAGCGCATTGCAATATGTCTGCACACATCGTCGTGCGCATTGCAGACAATTCTTCGCCCAAAGGGTTGAGCAATTTGATATTGTGCGACATATCGTATCCGTTCAAAGACAATTTGTCGTAAAGCCCTTTGCCACCGAAAGGATAGAAAATACATTGGTTGTAGCGCATACCCGTCAAAATGCCGTGGCAGTTGTCAACAAACAAGTCTTTTTGGTTTTTGCCACCAAAGGTAATGTGAGAGTTTTCCAACATTGTGCCCGAGATATTGTCATAGCCATATACACGAATAATTTCTTCAATGATATCGCAATATCTAACAAGGTCTGTTCTGTAAGGGGGAACTGTGCAAACAATTTCCTTGCCTTTGTATTCTACTTCAACGTTGAGACTGTTCAAAATCTTTTTGACTGTGCGTTTATCAATTTCAATGCCCAAAAGTTGTTTGATGCGAGAATAGTTAAATGCAATGGTTTGATTGAAAGGTTTTTCGTCAACTTTTGCAATGCGACCTTTTACAATTGTGCCACAACCAAGTTGTTGTACCAAGTGAAGGGCACGGTCAAGGCCAAGTTGAACGGAATATACGTCAACACCCTTTTCAAAACGTGCCGAAGAGTCGGAACGAAGTCCCAAATCACGACTGCTGTGTCTAATGTTATCGTGAGCAAACTTTGCAGCTTCAAATACCACCAATTCAGTTTGGGGTTTAATTCCTGAGTTTGCACCACCCATAATGCCTGCAAGACCAACGGGACGTGTTTTGTCAGCAATTACAAGGTTTTTGTTTGTAAGTTTGTATTCTTTTCCGTCCAAAGGAATAATCGTTTCGCCTTCGTTTGCACGACGAACAATAATCGTTTTGTCGCACAAGTCGCTTTCGTCAAAGGCGTGCATGGGTTGTCCAACTTCCATCAAAACGTAGTTAGTGACGTCAACCATATTGGAAATGCCGTGCAAACCGATTTTTGCCAAACGGCTTGTCATCCACAAGGGGGACTCTTGAATTTTAACGTTTTTTACCGCGTGCATAAAGTATGCAGGACATAAATCTGGAGCAGTAACTTCAACGTCAACGTATTGAGCAATGTCGCCGTCTTCTTCAGTGTAAGAAACGTCCAAGGGTTTGACCTTTTTGCCAAGTGCTACGGCAATTTCCCTTGCAATGCCGTAAACGCTATTGCAATCGGGACGGTTGCTTGTTACGCAAACGTCAATTACGTAGTCGTCTATTCCAACTTCTTTTCTTACGTCTTGACCGACAACTGCACTTTCTCTCAAAACCAAAACACCGTCAACGTCTCCGTTGGGGTAATAGTCTTTTGTAATACCCAATTCTTCGGGACCACAAAACATACCGTCAGAGTGTACGCCACGCAAAGGACCTGCAGTAATGTGTTGACCTGTTGCCAAGTTTGCGCCAGATAATGCTACGGGAACTTTATCGCCCACTTTGACCGTTTTGGAGTTGGTAACAATTTGAATTTTACTTGTTTTTACGTCAACTTGGCACACCACCAACTTGTCTGCGTTGGGGTGCTGTTCAATAGACAAAATTTGACCAACAACCGTGTTGGTTACGTTTTCGCCAAGATAGCAAACTTCTTCAATTTCCAAGCCGATTGCTACCATTTTTTCGCATAATGTATCTATATCTACGTTGATATCAACGTATTCTTTTAACCATGAAATAGGTGCTTTCACTGTTTATTCCTCCTTGTTACTTTTTGAATTGTTTCAAGAAACGAATATCGTTTTCAAAGAACAATCTAATGTCAGGAATGCCATATTTTATCATTGCCATTCTTTCAATGCCAAAACCGAAAGCATAACCTGTATATTTGTTGCTGTCAATGCCACAATTTTCCAAAACGAAGGGGTTGACCATACCTGCGCCCAAAACTTCAATCCAACCTGTGCCTTTGCACAAAGAACAACCTTTTCCGTGGCAGTTGCAACACGTCAAGTCAACTTCTACGCTGGGTTCGGTGAAGGGGAAGTAAGAAGGACGGAATCTAACTTGTGTTTGTTCGTCAAACAAACGTTGTGCAACGTATTCCAACGTACCTTTCAAGTCACGAAGGGTAATGTCGGTATCTACAACCAAGCCTTCAATTTGGTGGAATACGGGGGAGTGAGATGCGTCCGAGTCAGCACGGAATACCTTGCCGGGGCAAAGCATTTTGATGGGAGGACCTTTCTTTTCCATAAGACGTGCTTGCATTGCAGACGTTTGTGTGCGCAACAAAATGTTATCGTTGATGTAGAAAGTGTCTTGCATATCTCTTGAAGGGTGTTCCAAAGGAATATTCAAAGCTTGGAAGTTGTAATAGTCAGTTTCAAGTTCGGGACCTTCGCAAACTTCAAAACCAATGCCCTTAAACAAGTCAATGATTTCGTCTTTTACCTTGTCAATGGGGTGTCTTGTTCCCCATTGTTGACCGTTTAAAAGACTGATGTCAATTTGTTCTGCTTTGAGTTTGTTTTCCAATTCCACTTGAGCAAACTTTTCTTCCGTTTCTGCAAGTTGAACTTCCACGCCTTTTCTCAAATCGTTGATCATGTTGCCGACTGATGCTCTATCTTGAGGAGCAACGTCTTTGATTTGTCTCAAAAGACCGGTTACAACACCACTTTTGCCTACGTATTTTACACGTAATTCTTGCAAATTTGCAACCGACGTGGCGTTTTGCAATTCTTGTGCGAATTCTTGTTTGATGTTTTCAATTTGTTGCTTCATAATTTTTCTCCAAAATATAAAATGCCCCGATGCATATTGCATCAGGGCGAATATTTGCATAGTTTCGCGGTACCACCTGAATTTGACTTATAAAAAAGTCCTCGTTAAAAGTTTTTACGCAACTTATACGGCAATGACTACTTAATAAACTGTTCACCACTGCGACTACAAAGTGAATATCTTTTTGTTGCACCGACAGCCTTGCACCAAACGGCTGTTCTCTAAAATTCGGTTGTCAACAAACTCTTGTGCTTTGTCACCGTCTTTACCCGCTTATTATAACAAGGCAAGACTTTTTTGGCAACTGTTTAACTGCTACTGCCCAAGGTAATACCCGACAAATAGGTGTCGGGAACTTGCCCAACGATGAGCGTTTCGGACAAAAGCACGGGGGTTGTCGTTTCCACCGTTGAAGACATCAATGGAATTGCAACTTCCACCTTTGTTTCCACCTCAACGTACACTCTTTGCAGAGTTTGATTTATTCCACAAGACACAAAATCGGTGGTTATCGTACACAAAACGGAGGAAATTGGGTTTACGACAAACACAACGTCCGGTCCCCATCCAACAAGCATAGGAGAGTGAGAAAGGGTGCCAATTGGTATGGCAATTTCAAACTCGTTTATGTCGTTTATTTCTTGTTGAACGGACAAAGAAATTTGTGTCGCAATATTGTTTATTTGTGAACTGTCAAACCTAACCGACATTATTCGGTTTTGTTCGTCACGTTCAATTTGCACTATTTCGTCCAATTTTTGATTGTTTCCCACCACCGAAATTACGGCGTTGTTAACACATTTTACTGATAAAGCTTGCACTTCGGCTTGACAAACGGTCATTGCGTTGGGATAACAAATTTGTCTAAAATACAAGGATACAATAAAAGTAATAAACAAAATCACAAGTACGGCGCAAAGAACTTTTGCTCCGTACTTATTTTTGGGTTTTACAACTTTATAATAGGACACGTTTTGCACCTTATTATCTAATTATATGCAAAATGGTACAAATTTGGTTACATTTTTTTGGTTTTGGGTGTAAACAGCAATGCCACAACGTAACCAAACACGATGGCAACGCTTACGCCAAGTGCCGTTGCTTGCAAACCACCCAAAAACGCGCCGATTACTCCGTTTCTTTCGGACGCTTCAACAGCACCCTTTACAAGTGATGCACCAAATCCCGAGATAGGAATTGAAGCCCCTGCGCCTGCAAATTCCAACAAAGGTTGATAAAGACCCAAACCTTGCAAAATCGCACCGGCAATCAAAAATATTACCAAAATTTTTCCGTTTGTTAGGTGTGTAAAGTTTATTACAATTTGACCAATCATACAAATTGTTCCACCCACCAAAAATGCTTTTACAAATGTCAATAACATAACTTTTCCTACCTAGAAATTTCTACTAAATGCGCAACGGCAGCAATGGAATCCCCTTGAAACTGCACCGTTGAACTCATCAATGCACCCGTGCCAACAAGCAACATTTTTTTGATGTTGCCTTGACGAATATTGCTCAAAAACAACGCGTTAAAGCCCAATGCAGAACACGCAGGACCCGAGCCACCTTGATAGGTTTTTTGATCGTCAAAAAACAACATTGCGCCACAATCGGCATAGTTGTCGCTTACGTCATAACCCTTTTGGCTCATCAAATCTATCAAAATGTCCTTGCCAAGTTTGCCCAAATCGCCTGTAACTATTAAATCGTAGTCACTTGGTTTTGTGTTGGTGCGTTCAAAATACGTCACCAAAGTGTCACAAGCAGCGGGTGCCATTGCAGCTCCCATGTTGTTGATGTCCATAATGCCATAGTCAATTACACGTCCAAACATACCACGAGTAACTTTGGGCAAATCGTCTTTTTCCGACTGCAAAACGGTTGCTCCCACACCCGTTACCGTCCATTGAGTCATAGGCGAACGCAAAACACCCAATTCCAAAGGGTATCTATACTGCCTTTCGACCGTGGAAAAGTGACTGCCCGAGACACAAAGTGCCGTTCGCGCTCCGCTTTGAAGAAGGCTTGACGCAACAATTAAGCTTTCAACGTAAGTTGCGCAAGCATTGTACAATCCAACGTATCCACAATGGAATTTTCTACAAGCATAAGATGCCGAAACGTTTTGATTGAGAATATCGCCACCCAAAATGTAGTCAATATCTCTCGTTTGCATATTAGCTTTGGAAATTGCTCCTGAAATGCAGTGTTCAAACATTTTTCGCTCGGCTCTTTCAAACGTAGTTTGACCAAACATATCGTCTTTAAGCGCCATGTCAAAGGTTGCATGAAGTCGTCCATCGTTTTCTTTTGGGCCGGCAATTGTGTAACCTTCTACGATATAACTTTTGTCAAAATTTAATATGCGATTTTCCAAATAGTATCTATCAAGCATTCTAGCCCCCTATAAGCAACGTCAACAAAGCAATAATTACCGACACAAAGACACCATTGACAACTACGGGCCCTGCCACAACAAACATTTTGGCGCCTAAACCGTAAATAAGTCCTTCCGCCTTAAATTCCAAAGCAGGAGCAACCACGGCGTTGGCAAAACCCGTTATGGGTATTGTTGAACCTGCACCTGCAAAGCGACCAATTTGGTCAAAAACGCCAAATCCTGTTAAAATTGCCGTGATTACAACCAAAGTTGCCGAAGCAAGTCCGGAACTGTCGGCATTGCTAAATCCAAGAAGCGAGTAAATTTCAATGAAAATTTGACCTATTACACAAATTAAGCCACCAATAACAAATGCCCAAAACATATTTTTTGCGTGCGCAGATTTTGGTGATTTTTCAAAAACGTATTGTTTGTAGTTGTCTTTGGTTATTTTAGCCGTCAATTTGCCGTCCGGGCTTATTGGGTTTTGTTGGTTTGAAAGTTTCTTTGTCATCAATGTTTTGATACGTCTCCCTTATTTTTTTCGTTTTCATAACTATATCTTTGACAAAAAAACAAAATTGTAAACAATAAAAAATGTGGCAAATTTGCCACATTAAATTTATGATGCTCGTAAACCTTGCAATCGCATCTTTTCCAATATTTTGTTTTCCAAGCGAGATACTTGAACCTGCGAAATTCCCAAAACTTCGGCAATTTCCGTCTGCGTCATATCTTTGAAATAGCGCATAACTATCAAGTTTCGCTCACGCTCTTCAAGTTTGTCCAAAATGTTTTTTAACAAAAGATTGTCGGTAAAGTCCACTTTTTCTCCTGATGGGATTTTTTCAATCAATTCTCTGTTTTTTCCGTCTTTGTCGGAAAAACTTTCGTACAAAGAAGTTGGCATTTTTGCCGAATCCAACGCAAAAGCAACGTCGGAAGGGGAAATGTCAAACTCTTTTGCAATTTGCTCCACGCAAGGCTCGTCAACGTTTTCTTTGCGATAATCGTCAATGTACTTGTTGATTTTTGCCGACAAAGTTTTAAGTGAGCGCGATACTTTTATATATCCGTCGTCTCGCACAAATCTTTTCACTTCTCCCAAAATCATTGGTACGGCATAGGTGGAAAAACGCACGTTGAAGTCAAGTGAAAAATTTTTTACCGCCTTAATCATGCCTATGGAAGCAATTTGCATTAAATCTTCGTATTCAACGTTTTTGCCGACGTATCGTTTAATCAAGCACTTTAATAGAGGTTTGTTTTCTAGCAAAATTGTGTTTAGTGCATCGTTGTCGTTATGTTGTGCTTTTTGAATCAACACCATTGTATCTTGATGAGAAATCATAGGCGTCAATTCTCCACGTTTGCATATTTCACCATTGATACACAAGTGTAACCTTTTGCCGATTCCACTTCCAATTTGTCTGTGAATGCTTGCATAACGGTAAAGCCCATACCGGAACGCTCTTGGCCCGTGGTCAAAAACGGTTGCATTGCTTTTGATACGTCATCAATGCCCACACCACGATCTTTGATTTTTATATATATTGCGTTATCGGTCAATCCTGCCCACAACTCTATTGTTCCACCCGACTTTTCGTATGCATGCACCACGCTGTTGGTAACCGCTTCGGAAACAGCCGTTTTAAAATCTTCCAATTGCTCAACGGTGGGATTTAGTTGTGCAAAAAATGCCGATGCAACACTGCGAGCAAAAGCTTCGTTTTGCGAAAGAGCCTTAACCGTCAAAGTCATTTCATTATTAAATTTCATTGTCGTTCTCCAATTTTGTCATAATTTCATACAATCCGGACATATAAAAAAGCTTGTCCACCGTCTTTGAAAGGTTTTTGACGTAAAGTGCAATACCAAGTTTCTTGGCAATTTTGTATCTTCCAATAAGAACACCGATCCCTGTGGAATCCATAAAAGACATTCTTGCCATATCAAAGACCAACGCCTTTTTGTTTGTTGAATTCAAAATATAATCCAACTCTTGCTTTGCGACGTTTGATGCGCTTTCGTCCAATTCTCCAACAATCTTGACAACAACCTTTTTTTCGTCTTCAAAGTAACTGATTTGCATACTGCCTCCTTAGATAAATAGAGTTTAGTACAAATCAATTTGAAAATTTTGTATGAGTTTAGCGAAAATAGAGAAATAAACAAACGAAGAAAAAATTGCAATAAAAATACAGGGCAAATGCCCTGCAAAAATTTAATTAATTATAAAAATGCAATAAAAAAAGGTTATTTCAAAGAAATAACCTTAGTTTTAGTGGAGCGGGAAACGAGATTCGAACTCGCGACTTTCACCTTGGCAAGGTGACACTCTACCACTGAGTCACTCCCGCACGACCATTGCCTAGTCATTTTAGCAAAAAGCAATGGTAATGTCAACGATTTTTTACACATAATTTGCAATTTTACATGCACTTTTTTTGGGAAAAATAATTCAAGTAAATGGTTGAAAAAATTTATTCAAAAATCACGTTTTACGCTAACAATTATAAATATTTCAACGTTTGACTATTGAATTTTTTCGCCACGAAGAAAACGAGCAACAATTTGATTTGGCTGACCAACGTGACAAAAACGTTCAACACTTTGAATAGGCGAAAGTTTTTGGTAGTGGTCGCTTGTATTTTTGACAACAAGAAGGTTGGCTTCGTAACCTTGTTCAATGCTACCTACTTTGCCAAACAATGCTCCACCCACTTTTGTTGCGTGGTAAAAGGCTTGTGCAAAAGATACGGGCGAATGTCCTTCTTCGTAAAAAGACTTAATTTTGGAAAGTTGCACAGTTTTTGCAACTTGAGTGTATATTCCAAGATTGTGACCGGCTGCAATATCACTGCCCAAGCCAATTTTTACACCTTGACTTGCCAAAGTTGCAAAAGGCATAATTCCTGCAATTACGTTTACGGTAGCATCGGGGCAATGGACGGCAATGCCGTTGTATTTTTTCAAAATTTCAACGTCTTTGTTTGAAGGGAAAATAAAATGTCCGCCAATAAAAGGACCATAGCCCAAAAGACCTGCTTTTTCGTAAATTTCGGTGTCGCATTCAACGTCGGGAAACAATCTTTTTGCTTCTTGCGCTTCCCAAAGAGATTCAACAAGGTGGGTTTGAACGCCAACCTGGTATTTTTGGGCAAGTTTGCCCAAACCGCACAAAAGCTTTTGTGTGCAAGTGGGTGCAAAGCGAGGCGTCAAAATAGGTTTTGCCGTAACGTTGGAAGCATATTTTTGCAAAAATCTTTCCGTTTCCAACAAGGAGTCTTCCACCGTTTCTTTCAAACCGTCGGGACAGTTTTGGTCCATATTAACCTTGCCAACGTATGCGTACAAACCTTTTTTCTCCAATCTTTCAATCAAATGGGAGGTTGCCTCCGTGTGAATTGTGCCATATATGGCAACGTGAAAGGTTCCGTTTGCAATCAAATCGTCGCAAAATGAATCATAAACTTGCGTAGCAAAGTCCAAGTTGGCATATTTTTCTTCCAATGGAAATGTATATTGGTCCAACCACTCGGCAAGAATTTTGTCCATGGCAAGTCCACGTTGTGGATATTGCGGAGCATGAACGTGCAAATCAGAAAAGGCGGGAATTATTACGTCGTTTTGAAAATCTTCCACCACCACGTCTTGGTATTGGGTGGGCAATTGAGAATACACTCCGTCAATGACGCCGTCTCGTATTACAACGTAACCGGCGTTGATTTCTTGAAGTTCTTTGTCTGACTTCGCATATACGATATTGCCACGTAAAATTTTAACCTTTGCATTTGCCATTTTGCCACGTCTCCGTCTTAAGTAAATAGTTGAAAAAAACTCAACACCTAAAGTATATAAGAATTGCAAAATAAAGTCAATTTTTCATCAATATAGTTAAGAAAGCAAAAAAAAGAAACAACTCCTTTTGGGGTTGTTTCTAAATCTTTAATAAAATGGAAAATTTTACCTTTGGTTATAATAAAAATTACTATATTTTTTAGATTTCAAATCATCAATAATTTTAATACATAACTCTGGAGGGTTTCTATCAAACGTATCGTATATCTTTATGTGATCTTTAGATATAATTTCTAAATCTTGCAAGACAGATAAACAGTCTTCGTGGGCAATTTTCTTATTGTCTAAAAGAAACTCTTTGTTATAAAATGGAGAGCTTTTGCCCTTGGTATTGAAACTGATGTCAAATTTATAGTTAATTCCATTTTTAGATCGCAAATAAAGTGTTTCGGGAATTTCAGCATTATCAAGCCAAAAGACAAAATCTTCTATCGGCAATTTAATGGGTTTATATATATATTTATAATTTTCGCCTTTTATGTTGACAAGCTCTCTATTGTCGGAAACGTGTATGAGACTGACAAAATAGATAAGCGACATCCACA
>JAGBWW010000028.1 GCA_017629595.1 Clostridia bacterium
GTAATTGCAAACAACTTTTCCATTTTGTTTCAATTGACTGACGACTTGAAAGACAGCGAAAAAGTTGAAAATTCAGCGCTAAATTTCTCTAGCAAAGAAGCCGTTCAAAAAACTATTGACGACTTGTCTTATGCAATAGACACTTTGTTGCCCTTTGACGTTCCAATTATTGATGAAATTATCACAATAGTTAAAAAATCAACCTAAACAATAAAATTCTTGATTTTATTTGATAAATATGTTATTATAATTACGCAATCACATGGTGGTGCAGTATTCTAGTCAAAATCGTTTGCGAAGAAGGCGGGGCTAAACTATCGCCATTGAGCACATCGATGAAGTTTCTTGTGTTGGCTTTCGTTGCCCAAACGAGGGTTGATGCTGGAAGTTAAGGTTGCGGGTAAGTCGTAATGGCATACGACCTGATGCCCTCAATCGTGGAGACTCTACGGGGTGGATGCACAAGACGTGCTTGACATCTACTCCCTGAGATTAAACCTGCTATGCGGTGAATAAAAAGCTGTGTACAGTGTAGCTTGTCTTGAGTGAAACTTGCGGGATTGATGAACTCGCCTTTTGCCGTCGGCCGACGGTACAGCGGGATTGCTTCATGAAAGATTTTTTGCAAAAGAGACTAAGCGCAAACGTTTTTGTAAAGGAAATCTTCTAGACTGCAAATCAGGTAATTCGGAGATTATAGTACGGACTAAGTGGCGATTCAGTTGTACGAGTGGCAACACCGTATCTTTGGAATTAAAAGGAAACTGCTCTGACGGCGACGCGGAGTTTTCAAAGGGGAAATCCTACTGAACCTATGCCGTAAGGTTTATCCGAGTTATCACCACCATTTTTTTTGCAATATTATGAAAGAACACAAATCTAAAACTAAAAACAATCATTTGGACACAGACGAAAAGAGAAATGACGAACACAAAAGAACAAAGAAAAATCTTTGGCCTCTTTGGGTTTTTATTCTTTCGCTGTGTCTTTCTTTTATTTTCAACCTTGTATCGGAACTGATGCTTAGAGATACCAATGCAATTTGGGCATATTTGTTGACTTTGCTTATTATGTTTGTTGGTATTATCTTTGACGTGGTGGGTACGGCGGCAACTTCTTGTGATGCACAACCTTTACACGCAATGGCATCAAGAAAGGTTTATGGCGCAAAAAAAGCCGTTGTCCTTGCCAAAAACGCCGACAAGGTTGCTTCTGTTTGTTGCGACATTATTGGTGACGTTTGCGGTATCGTCTCCGGTGTTTGCGGTGCAGCAATCGTTGCCATTTTGCAGGTGGAAAGTTCGTTGTTTTTAAGCATTTTGGTATATGCGTTGATTTCCACAATGACTATTTCCGGAAAAGCAATAGGCAAAAACTTTGGTATTGAAAAATCAACGTCAATTTTGTTGTTCGTTGGCAAAATATTATCTATTTTTGAGAAGAAAAAATAATGATACTTGAAACAATCAAAAGTAGGCAAGACTTAAAAAGTTTGTCTATGGAACAACTTAATATTTTGTGTCAAGAAATTCGCCAAAAACTTATCTCCACCGTAACAAATAACGGTGGACATTTAGCAAGCAATCTTGGTGTTGTGGAATTGACCGTTGCGCTTGAATACGTCTTTGACGACAAGGACAAAATTGTCTGGGACGTAGGTCACCAAAGTTACGTTCACAAACTTTTGTGCGGACGTTTTCAAAATTTTGATACTTTACGTCAAAAGAACGGTGTTTGTGGATTCCCCGATGTGGAAGAAAGCTCAACTGACGCTTTCAATACTGGACACGCATCAACGTCAATTTCGGCGGGACTTGGCATTGCTTGTGCAAGAGACGTAAAAGGGGAAGACTTCAACGTAATTGCCGTTGTTGGCGACGGCGCTTTGACGGGTGGTCAAACGTACGAAGCATTAAACAATATTCAAGGAACAAAAATGTTTATTGTTTTTAACGACAACGAAATGTCCATAGGCAAAAACGTTGGCTCGGCAACGCGCAACCTTTCCAAAACTCGTGTTGGCGCATACGACAAAAGAAAGGTCAAATTGGAAAAATTCCTTAACAAAATTCCATATTTTGGACCACACCTTTTCAATTTTATTAAAAAAGTTTTGCGTGCACACAAGCTTAAAGTTTTGCACAATCTTTACTTTGATAACTTTGACTTGAAATATCTTGGACCTATTGACGGTCACGATCTAAGGGATTTAATCTTTTATTTTGAAGGTCTTAAAAACAACGTTTTAAAGTCCACCGTATTACACGTAAGAACTAAAAAAGGTAAAGGCTATCAACCTGCAGAAGAAAATCCTGAAAATTGGCACAAATATTTGCCTTCAACAAAGGACAATTTACCCGTTTCAGCCAACGTAGTGGGCGAAACTTTGGTTTCTTGTGCGCAACAAAACGAAAAAGTGGTGGCAATTACCGCCGCGATGGGACACAGTGTTGGTTTAAATGAATTTCAAAAACAATTCCCCAAACGCTTTTTTGACGTTGGTATTGCCGAAGCACACGCAACGACCTTTTCCGCAGGTTTGGCAAGTCAAGGCTTAAAACCCTATTTTGTTGTCTATTCCACCTTCTTACAACGTGGTTATGATCAAATTTTGCACGACGTTGCAACTCAAGATTTGCCCGTAACCTTTCTTATTGACAACAGTGGATTTGTAGGTGGCGATGGTCAAACACATCAAGGCTTGTTTGACTTGTCTTATTTGGGCAATATTCCCAACCTTACCGTGCTTTCAGCTTCAAGCGAAAATCAGTTGAAGGAAATGTTGGAATTTTCCTTGTCTTACAACAAACCTTTGGCAATTAGATACACCAAAAACGTTTTGGCAAAACACCTCCCCTTTGAAAAAGATTTATCTTGGACGGTGGTGCAAAAGGGCAAAAAAGTGGCAGTTCTTGCCGTCGGTGCAGTTATGTTGGAACAATCAATTAAAGCGTTTGAAAATGACGAAAACGTAGAAATTATATCCGCAACCAGCATCAAACCATTGGATGAAAAATACCTTGCCACACTTTCTGATAAAATTGTTGTAACTTGCGAAGACAACGTTTTAAACGGTGGCTTTGGCAACCGTGTCAAATCAAAAGTAAATAACAAAGTTTATACCCTTGGTGTTGACGATAAATTCGTCCGTCATGCTTCAGTTTTTGAACAGTTGCAAGAAAACGGCTTAGATAGCCAAAGTTTGAGAGAATTTGTAGAAAAATTGTTGTAACCTATTGCATATTTATTCAATAGGTGTATAATTGCATTATGACAAAAAGTTCTAGACAGTCTAAGATTTTAGACATAATTACAAACAACGATATAGAAACGCAAGAACATTTGGTTTTCAAGTTGAAACAAGCAGGCTTTGACGTTACACAAGCTACCATTTCGCGTGACATCAAAGAGTTGAACATTGTAAAAACTTTGAAAAACGACCTTTACGTTTACACCCAATTGCAAGACAACAACAGTGTCTTGTCGGTAAAGATGCACAATCTTTTCAAAGAAACGGTGCTCTCGATTGACGTTGCAAACAATTTGGTTGTTGTAAAGACTTTGTCAAATTGTGGCATGTCGGTCACGTCGGTTATCAACGAAATCAAACTGCCCCAATCTATGGGTGTGTTTTCTTCCACCGATGCAGTTTTGATTGTTACAAATAGTTTGGAAAACGCAAAAATCGTATCGGAAAAATTACAATCTCTTATAAATTAGTTACAAAAGATGTTAAAACGACTTTTTATTCAAAACATAGCGCTCATTTCCAGTTTGGAACTTGTTTTTGACAAGGGACTTACTGCGATATCAGGTGAAACAGGCAGTGGTAAGTCAATTATTATTGACTCGCTGGCTTTTGTTTTGGGCGAAAGAGCCGACAAAACGATGGTAAAGTTTGGCGAAGAAAAAGCATACGTAGAAGTGGAATTTGACCTTTCAAATCTTGAAAAAACACAAAGCGTTTTGGATGAACTTGGTTTTGAAAAGGAAGACACCCTCATTATGTCGCGCACCCTTACCCTTTCGGGCAAAAACGAAACGCGCATAAACGGACGTGGATGTACGGCATCTATGTTGAAAGCCGTTTCCAGCACTTTGGTTGACATTTTTGGACAAAGCAATCACTTGTTTTTGCTGCGTCCTGAAACGCACTTGACTGTGCTAGACGGTTTTTGCCAATTTGGTACTTTAAAGGACCAACTTACAAACTTGTATTCTCAATATCGCACATTTTCAAAGCAACTCAACGCCTTTGGTGGCAGTCAGTCCGAGCGTGAACGTACTTTGGATATTTTGTCTTTCCAAATTGAAGAACTTGAAAAGGCAAATTTGTCCGAGGAAGAAGAACAAGACCTTCTTCAAAAACACAAAATTTTCGTCAACTTGGAAAAAATCGTATCGGGCGTTCAAGTGGCATACGACAGTTTGTCCAACCTTGAACCTTCGGCAATTTCCAATCTCACGTCGGCACACAACGCATTGTCAAGCGTAAGCCAATACGATTCCCACTTGGCTGAACTTTGCGCTCGTATTGAAAGTGTTAAGATTGAAGCAGATGACGTTGCGTCAAGTTTGAGTGACTTTTTGTCTAATACGGGATACAATTCCTATGAAATTGACCGTATGGAAACACGCTTGGAAAAGATTAAATCCATAAAACGTAAATACGGTGGCTCAGTACTTTCTGCTTTGGACTTTTTGGCAAATGCAAAGAAACAATACGATGCTTTGTCAAATGCTACCGAACAAATTGAGTTTTTGACACAAGAAAAGCAAAAGGTTGTTGCAAAAATGTACGACCTTTCTCAAAAACTTTCGGCAATTCGCAAAGAAAAGGCCAACCATTTATCTAAAGAAATTGAAAGTCAACTTGCCGATTTGGGCATGAAAAACACTTGTTTTGAAGTGGATTTTGCTGATACACCTACCTTGGATGAATATGCAACAATGGTGTCGTCAAACGGCTTTGACAAGGTTGAATTTTTGTTCTCGGCAAATGCTGGGCAACCTGTAAAACCCCTTGCAAAAGTCATTTCAGGGGGCGAAATGTCTCGTTTTATGCTTGCTGTCAAAAATATTACTGCAAAAGTCGAAAATATTCCTACAATGGTGTTTGACGAAATTGACAGTGGTATTTCGGGCGAAATGGCAAAGAAAGTTGCTGTAAAACTTCACAACGTTTCAAGTGATTATCAATGCTTGGTCATCACTCACTTGCCTCAAATCGTGTCTATGGCCGATACTAACTTGCTCATTGAAAAATACGTTAAAGACGGAAAAACAATTTCAACTGTCCGTCAACTTCAATCGGTTGAAGAAAAAGCCGAAGAAGTGGCTCGCTTGATGGGTGGTGTAGGCGAACACGCGCTCCCCGGTGCAATGGAGCTTATCAATTGGGCAAAGAATATTTAAATTCGAAATATAATTTTTGATTTTTAACAAACTAATGTCAAAAGAGGTGTTTATGAAAAGAAAGCTCACCATTTTGACGTTAGTTTTATTTTTTTCAATATTTTTTCTGACTGTTGCCGAACCTTTTGCTTTGGCGCAAGACCTTACTGTTTTTGACAAATTGGAAGAAGGTCTTTTTGTTGAGGATACTAAAAGGGAAACGGTTTATCTCGGTGGTTATCCCGTTGGGTTGACCATTGACGGCGTGGGTGTTTTGGTAGTTGGTCTAAACGAATTTATCGCTGACAACGGAAAGGTTTGTTGTCCATCGCTGGAAGCAGGGCTAAATATTGGCGACAAAATTTTGGAAATTGACGAAACTCCCATTTACAATTCTCTCAAAATTTGCCAAATTGCCAATTCGAGTGACGGAAAACCCTTGTCCGTATGTTTCTTAAGGAAAAATGAAGTTTTGACAACTAAAATTTATCCTAAAAAAGAACTTGCCACGTCCATTTATAAAATCGGCTTATACACTAAAGACAACAGCAGTGGCATCGGCACTTTAACTTACATTAAAAAAGACTTGTCTTTTGGCAGTTTGGGGCATCCTGTTTGCAATCAAGATGGAAAAATCGTTGATGCAAACGGTGGTGTATATTCTTGCAAAATCAACGAAATTGTTAAAGGTCAACGTGGCTCTGCAGGTGAACTTAAAGGAAAGTTTTCTTACGAAAACAAAATAGGGGCCGTTTCAAAAAACAACACTTTTGGAGTGTTTGGAAGTTTTGAAAAGATTGAAGAATTCCCTTTGCAAGAAATTGAAGTGGCAAAGATTTTTGAAGTTAAACCGGGCAAAGCATATACTTTTTGCACCTTGGACGATGGTACAATGCAGTGCTATGAAATAGAAATTGTAAAAGCCATACAACAAAATTCTCCCGAAGACAAAGGGTTGGTGGTGCATATAACCGACAAAAAGTTGTTGGAAAAGACGGGTGGTATTGTTCAAGGAATGTCGGGCAGTCCAATCGTTCAAAATGGAAAACTTGTAGGTGCAATAACTCACGTTTTCATAAACGATCCAACGCGTGGCTACGGTATGTATGCCGAGTGGATGCTCAAAAATTAGTTATAATCTTTTTTCACAAGCAATACTATTTATTGTGACGTTAAAAAGAAAATTTGAAAATTCAATATTTGCAATAAAACAAATGCTGTTGGACAACCTAAAAACAATTCTTATTGTACTGTTGTTGACAGCATTATTTGCAATTTTGTCGGCAATCTTTCTAAAAAGCGAATCAAGCACTTTTGAAAAACTTAAAGCAACTTGCTTAAATTGGGTGTTTAACAAGAAATTTTCGAAAATTTTCAACACCACGTTATTGTATTTTGCATACGTAACCTTTTGTATTGTCTGCTCCTTTTCTAGGTTTAACAATTGCAAATATTTTGCGTGTATATTTATTGGCGTTGAACTTGGCAAACTGTGTGAAGTATTGTTTTCCATCGGAATAAGGGGCGTTTTATACTTTATTTTCGTTGTTTTTGTTGAGCGAGTTTTGCTGTGTATTTTCGTAGCTTTGTCTATTGCTCAAAGACAAAACTATTGTCAATTTATATGCATAAAAGAGGCCTTTTGGGCTCAAATAAGCCTTTCGAAATGCTTTTGTCTGATTGTTGTTTGGAATTTTTTAGCAATATTTATAATATTAAACCTTTTATATGCCCTGTTTTAATTGTTAAATTCAAAATCTTTTGTTATAATTTGTGCATTAGGAAGTTGACAATATGAGAGCTATTATCTTAGTAATCGACGGACTTGGCGTTGGTGCCTTGCCCGATAGTAAAAAATATAATGACGTTGGCACAAACACTTTGCAACATATTCGCGAAGTGTACGATTTGAAATTGCCCAATTTGGCAGAACTTGGTTTGTTCAACATTGATTCTTCAAACGGCGATTTTACACCCGAAGGAGCATACGGCAAAGTTTCGGAACTTTCCAAAGGCAAAGACACGACGGTTGGCCACTGGGAAATTGCCGGTCTTATCACAAAGGAAGCAATGCCCACTTTCCCCAAAGGTTTCCCTAGAGAATTTTTGGATAAATTGGAAGAAGCTTGTGGCGTAGAGTTTTTGTGCAATGCACCTTACAGTGGAACGGAAGTCATTAAAGACTTTGGTCAAGAACATTTGCGCACTGGCAAACCTATTTTATATACGTCAGCAGACAGCGTTTTGCAAATTGCCACCCATTACAGCAAATATTCCATTGAACAACTTTACGATATGTGCCAAAAAGCACGTGACTTGTGCGTTGGAAAATATGCAGTCGGTCGTGTAATTGCTCGTCCTTTTGACGGTGAATGGCCTTTTGTTAGAAGAGTGGAACGCAAGGACTATTCAGTCAATCCTCATGGCAAAACCTTATTGGATACCATCAAAGAAGAAGGTATGGAGGTTGTCGCAGTCGGTAAAATTGAAAGTATTTTCAATGGTGTAGGCATCACGCAAAGCTACCACACAAAAGACAACGTTGACGGATTGGAAAAAACACTTGAAATTGTCAAACAAAAATTTGACGGTTTGGTATTTGTTAACTTGGTTGATACCGATATGAAATTCGGACACAGACGTGACGTAATCGGTTATGCTCAAGCCTTGGAAACAATTGACGAGTACGTTGCAAAAATCAAGAAATACCTCAAAAAGGACGACGTTTTGTATATTACTGCCGACCACGGTTGTGATCCCACCCACTACAAACACACCGACCACACAAGAGAATACACTCCTTTGCTCATTTACGGAATGGATGTTTTGCCCACTCAACTTGGTGTTGTCGTTGGTATGGATTCCATTGCAGAAACAATCAAGGCACAACTCGGTTTGCCTTACGGACAAAAATCTCTTTGGGAAAAGATTGAAGCAAACAACTGATATCAATATAAATTATTTAGGACGCATCTAGTTGCGTCCTTTTTTTTATACATAAAAATATCTCCTTTCGTCACACTTTAAGTAGAAGGAGATAGATATGAAAAAGACGGTTATATTATTGTTTCTTTGCGCAACTTTAGTGGTTTTTGCTTTACCATGCGTTGCTTTTGCTGAAACGCCCCTTGCTTGTCAATCCAAATGCGCTTTGCTTTTGGCAGAAGACGGCACGATAATTTACGAAAAAAATGCTCACGACAAACGTCCCATTGCATCAATGACCAAAATCATGACTCTTTGTTGCATTTACGATGCAATTGAAAGCCAAAAACTTTCTTTAAGCGACCAGGTGACGGTAAGTTCAAACGCATCAAGCATGGGTGGCTCACAAGTGTTTTTGGATGCAAACACAACGCACAAGGTAGAAGATTTAATTAAATCAATAATTATTTGCTCGGCAAACGACAGTTGCGTTGCCATGGCGGAACACCTTTGTGGCAGTGTGGAAGTTTTTGTTTCTCAGATGAATCAAAAAGCCAAACAACTTGGTATGACAAACACACATTTTTCCAACTGTACGGGTTTACCCGCAGTTGACGCATATTCTACGGCATACGACGTGGCGCTTATGACAAAAGAATTGTCTCGCCACAAACATTATTTTGAATGTGCGAAAATTTGGATGGAAGATTACGTTCATCCGTCGGGTAGAATAACTGGCATGACCAACACAAACAAATTGGTTCGTTTTTACAACGGTTGTTTGGGCGGAAAAACAGGTTATACTTGCGAAGCGCAACATTGCTTGTCGGCAATTGCAAAACGCGGTGACACACTTTTCTATTCGGTAGTTATGGCATCGCCCGACAGTAAAACAAGATTCAGTGAAGTATCCAATATGTTCAATTTTGGCTTTGCAAACTATGAAAGCAAGATGTTTGTTGACGTTGGCGAGGTGGTGCAACACGAAACACTTTCAAACGGTAAAACTGCATTGGAAATTGGTGTAGAAAAGCCCTTATTTGCCTTTGGAAAGCGTGGAAGCCTTGATTGTCGAGTGGAATACGAGTTGGACGAAAACCTTAAAGCGCCCATTTTACAAGGTCAAAAGGTGGGTGTTGCAAGATTGATTACGCAAGACAAAATTTTGGAAGTAAATTTAATTGCAAAATGCAACGTTGATGCAAAAGGCATATTGGATTACGTTTTAGATTTTGTAGATAATTGGTAAAAATTATGAAGCCCCCACAAAAAAGAGTGCGGGGCTTTTGCATTGACATTTATTTGTACATTTGTTAAAATACTTTTTGGAGCAAAACAATGTTTATTTGGGATTTACTTACAAACAACGTTTTTATATTTAGTGGAGACGCCCCTTGCCGTGAAGGCTTGTTCAACTTGTTGGCTTTTGGTGTCGCTTTGATGGTGGCATTGATGCTTCACGAAATTGCCCACGGATACGCAGCTTTGTCGTTTGGCGACCACACGGCAAAGTTGTCCGGCAGACTGACCTTGGACCCCACGAAACATTTTAATTTGTTGGGTCTTTTGATGATGCTTTTGGTGGGTTTTGGTTGGGCAAACCCCGTTCCTGTAAATCCAAACAATTTCAACCCCCAAAAGAAAACTCTTGCAATGGTTTCCGTATCTTTGGCAGGAGTAGTGACAAACCTTGTTTTGGCATTTTTCTCAACGGCGTTGCTCGTTTTGGTTTATATGACGCGATGGGGTATGGAGCTTTCCACAAACAATCCCTACGTTTGGCAATTCTTGATTATGTTGGGCTATCTTATGATGTCCTTAAACGTAAGTTTTGCCTTGTTCAATCTTTTGCCTTTGTTCCCTTTGGATGGTTTTAGATTGATTTCTTGTTTCGTTCCCGAATACAACAAAGTACTGTTGTTCCTTAGACGATACAGTTTTTACATTATAATTGCCTGTGTCTTTTTGGGAAATTTAGGATTTTCTCCTATAAGTTGGTACGTAAACACCGTTGGCAATTGGTTGATTGGTGGTTTTATAGATTTTTGGAGTTGGCTTTTGATTGGAGGCTGATAAGATGACGGTTGATAAACCCGAAACAATTCTTGAAGAAGATTATACTGGGTTAAAAGTACAGCTTAATAACTTTTCCGGTCCGTTGGACTTGTTGTTGCACTTGGTAAAGGAAAATGAGATTGAAATCAAAGATATTTTCGTCTCTGAAGTTACCGAGCAATTTTTGCAATACATGACCGACCTTGATTCAGTTGACGTAAACAAAGCAGCCGAATATATGGCGATGGCGGCGACTTTGATTGAGATTAAGTCTCACGCATTGTTGCCCAAGTTTGACGATCTTGATGAAGAAGACAGCGCCGAAAAGAACCTTATTAGACAACTTGAAGAATACAAAATGTTCAAAGAAGTTGTTGCCGAACTTAAAGTGCAAGAAAACGTAAATCGTTATTATCGTGAGCCTGTACAACCCAAACCCAAAGACGTGTTGGTGGTGCAAGAAGGCTTTGATATGAACGGCTTTATGGAAGCCATCAACAAATTCTTGCTCAAAATGCAAGCACGCGCCTTGGAACCTAAAACCTCTCAGGCAATAACCAAAGACACCTATACGGTAAAAGACAGGGTATCTTGCATCGTGGACCGTCTTAAAGACACTCCCACCTTTATGTTTTTTGAAATGTTTGACGAACAGTCCACAAAAGCACAAATTGTAACCACCTTTATTGCTTTGTTGGAAATGCTTAAATTGCAGTTTGTTTCGGTTGAACAACTTTTGGACGACATAAAAATTTCCCTTAAATGCGACGTTTCGCAACTTACGGAGGACATAAGCTATGACTCACTTGACTGAGATTTTGGAAGCAGTTTTGTTTGTTTCGGGTAAACAACTTGAAATTGAATTGCTTGCCGAAAAACTTGAAGTAACACAAATAGAAATTTCAAAGGCTTTGGAAGAACTCAAAGAAAAATATAGCCAAAACAGTGGAATAAACGTTATGTTTTTCAATGGCAAAGCACAACTTTGTTCCAACCCTCAATATTCCAAACAAGTAGAAGCTGTACTCAACCCCATTAGAGAAAAAGAGTTGTCAAACGCAATGTTGGAAACGTTGGCAATTATTGCATACAAACAACCCATAACTCGTTTGGAAATTGAAGAAATTCGTGGTGTAGATTGCACCTATTCAATTCAATGTTTGCTCAAAACCGAAATGATTGTTCCTCTTGGCAGAAAAGACGCCATTGGCAAACCCATCTTGTTTGGTACAACGGACGAATTTTTGAAAAGATTTTCCCTTCACAACGTAAGCGACCTTCCCGAATACGAAGTGTTTATTGAACGTTTGCAATCCATTACGACAAGCCAAGCTACTCAAGCACAAGTGGTGGAAGTGAATATGTTTGATACAACTCAAAATGAAATGGATATCCCTGACTTCTTGCAAGGTGAAGAAGATTTGCAAATTATTGACTAATCTAAAATTTGATAAAGAGTGCGACTTAATGCGGTCGCACTTTTTTTTGATCAATTTTTTGAAATGAAAAGATTTTACGAAATAGTACAA
>JAGBWW010000029.1 GCA_017629595.1 Clostridia bacterium
CAAAAGGTGGAAAAAGCACTTATAATAATTTGCAAACTCTTTGCCATAGATGCAATGTGGAAAAAGGCGACAATCTTTATTAAATATGAGGTAGAGTTTATTTCCTGCCCTTTGTTTTACAATAAAAAAAGCGTAAAAAATGTTCGTTTTACGCTCAAATTGGCTCACCATTCAAAAAGCATACACAAACGTGTATGCTTTTTTCTTTTGCTGTTTTAATACAACGGACGTGTTGCATAACGGTGTTTCAAGCGATGGGCGTGGGTGTAAGATGCGGTTTTATTCTAAAATATTGCCACTTAAATTTGTAGGCGAACAGCCCTCCACAAAGATAATTTTTGCGTTTTTGTTGAATACTTCTATACAAAAATTTCCATAATCAATAGGCTGGAGGTTTTTATGTTTGGAATTGACAAAATATATTGGATACTGATAAATTCGTTTGCTTCGTTTTTCTTCCTTTTTATTATTTCAAAGTTGCTCGGTAAAAAACAAATCGCACAACTTGAATTCATTGACTATGCAATCGGCATCTCTCTCGGTTCTATTGCGGCGGGATGGGCTACCTCTTCTGAGCAACCGTTTTATTATTATATGCTCTCAATGTTCATCTATTTTGTACTCGCATTGAGCGTGGCGCTTGTTGGACGATCCAACAGCTTCTTGAAAAGATTGTTCAAAGGAAAGCCCGTTGTTCTCATTTATGAAGGCAACATAATCTACGAAGGATTGGTAAAAAGCAAAATTGACGTAAACGATCTTTTGTCAATGTTAAGAGAGAAAAGTTATTTTGACATAGCCGACGTAGCGTATGCTGTTTTTGAGACAAGTGGTCGCTTGTCCGTTTTGCCCAAGGGCAACCAAAAACCGGTTGTAATTGAAGATATAGACGAAACAAAGGTTAAACAAGCAACTTTAATGAACGTGCTTGTCGCAGACGGAAAAATTTCTAAATCTGGATTAAGTGAAATCGGAAAGGAAAAAGAATGGCTTTTGAAAAAGTTGAACATATACGACGAGTGCGATTTAAAGAATATTATTTTAGCAACCTATGACGATCAAAACGGAAAAATAAACGTGCATTACAAAGACAACTAAGAAGTTGTCTTTGTAATCTACATAAAAAAATTCACAAAAAAGGCAAACGATAGGCTGTTTTTATATAATTATAAACAACGTTGACAATGCTACCATTAGGGTGGGAATTGAAACAACAACACCCGTTTTAATAAAATCTAAATACCCGTATTTTAAGTCGTGGTTTTTTAAGATATTATTCCACATAATACCCGCAAGTGCTCCAATGGGGGTTAAGAACGCACCTAAGTTTGAGCCTATTATAGATGCAAAAACTGCCCCTTTAATATATTCGGCACTTACCGTTGACACTATTGAAGAGAAAAGCGCGCTCATAGGAATATTGTTTATAACGTTTGCCGATAAAAATGACAATACTCCGTATTTAAATACGGCAAAATCTGTGCCTATAAAGGTAGAAATTAGTGAAGTTATACCCTTTTCTTCTAAAACTATTATCATTACAAACATTGAAAGAACGAAAGGTATAAGTTGAAAAGGCGCACGTACAATGCAGTTTTTAACGATATAAGGCTTTTGCCTCCTGCAAATATTCAGAATTAAACTAAACGTAAACAAACTTATAACGGATGCAAGCGATACTATCCACATTTCCACGTTTATATAAGAGGATATTGCAAGAAGAACCGTGCACACCGACAAATGAATAACACCTATTATTAAACTGAGTTTGCTTGAAATCAAAACGCATTCCGGCTCGCCGTTAATTTTTTCATTTAACTTTTTTCTAAACAAAAAATACAATACGACAAAAGCTGTAATTCCAGAAAACAGCGTTGGTATAAACAATACTTTAAAGTATTCTAAAAAGTCAATCCCGTAAGAAGTTGCAAGATAAATATTGGTTGGATTGCCAATAATAAGCGCCATGCTTAAAGTGTTTGCCGCGATAAATTCTGCCGTTAAATATGGCATGGGACTGATTTTTGCGTTTTTGCAAAAGTAGCAAATAAACGGAGTGAACGACAAAATAATAACGTCGTTAGAAGTAAACACCGTTAAAACAGAAACAGCGACGTAAAGGTAAATAAACAGTTTAGTTTGGCTTGATTTTGCCCTTTTAAGCGTTGCGTTGGCAAGATAACGGAAAAAACCAAGTTCATCCAAAAATACCGACAATATTGTCATAGAAATAAACAAAACAAGTATTTTTACAGGATTTATTGCCGAATCTTTCAACAAGTTAGACGTTATAAACGCTACGTCTGTTTTAGAAACTATTACCATGACAATAGAACCTATTAAGGTTACAACCCAATAGGTATCAACGCTGAAATTTTTAATTTTTATTTTAGGCATAAGCAAAACGCTTAACACCATCAATAAACAAGTTGTCACAAATATTATGACAGAAACTAGCATAAGTTTTCCTTTTAATTGAATTGACTTATTGTACCACAACTTCTTAACAAAATTAGACACTCGTTGCCTTTTTTTACGTTTAGGTTTGCTCGTGCTTTTTTGTTGGTTTAGGCTGATTGTGAGAGGTTATTGCAACAAGGTTTTTACGTACTTCAACAGTTCGTCCATGTTGCCGTGGGGAAATTCAGAAACGTCTTGGTTGTCTTTGTTAATCAAGCAGTCGGTCAACAAAAAGACTTTCATACCAAGCTTTTGAGCAATCATATCTTCTGCGACGTCGTTTCCCACCATCAAACAATCGTTGCCTTCTGCACCAATTTTTTGTAAGACTTCTTTGTAATATTCCAAGTTCGGTTTGCAATAGCGAGAATTTTCGTACGTTGTGTAATATTCAAAATCTTCGGGACTAAGTCCTGCCCAAGCAATTCTCTTTTGCGTGGCAATAGCAGGGAAAAGAGGGTTTGTTGCCAATACCGTGCGCAAACCCATTTTTTTGATTTGTTCAACAACAAACTTTGACTTTTCACAAAAACCACAAGACGATTGCACTTCGTCAAAATGCTCTTCGTAAAAACGCGCAAATTTTGCTTCTTCCTTTCTGGTATTTTCACCATAGACGTCTTCAAACTTGTCCCAAAAAACTTGTTCATTGGAACGTTTGCCGTCGTTTTTCACCATACACGTCGTGCCTTGCAAAATGACGTCCGCCAATTTTTTTGGTTCGTATCCCAAGGGCGCCAAATTTTGTGCAAGTTTGCTTAAATAAGCGTTTATAAAAACTTGTTGATCCATAGGAAGCAACGTTCCGTCCAAATCAAACAAGACCGCTTTTATGCTCATAATTTTATTCCTTTGCTTTAATAATTTTGATGGGTTTTATTTTGTGAATAGCAATAATGGGCAAAAATGCCGATAGGATGCAAATTGCCAACACCACACTCAAATCGCCCAAAACAAGTTTGGGAACAAATTTGACAACGGTCAATTCAAAGACCATGCTGGGTAAATAGCGACGGAAAGCCACCATCAAAATGGCGTTTGCAACGTGAGTGATAAGATAAATTCCACCCACCGACAAAAGCAATATCAACAAACTAACCATCAAAGTTTGTCTTACAAAAATACTGCTGATTTGCGAGGTTTTGCTTCCCAAGGCCTTAATAACACCAATTTGGTAGTTGTTTGCTCTTACGCTGGAAACACCAAAGTTGACCAAGAAAATGCAACAAATGGTAACAAGCACCACTTCTGCCAAAATGAAAATTTCCTTAAATACGTCGAAAATTTGACCTATTCTTTGCACGCTTGCGCTAAACAAAGATGCCGTTGCATAAAACATATCTTCGCCAACGTTGCAAACAACTTCTGCTTGTTCTACGTTGTCAAAATACAAAGCGTAGGCAATTACGTCCAATGGGCGGAAAAAGCACAAATCTTCGTCGCTAACAATCAAATTTGACGTTGAATTCAAGCTCTTGACCACCATTGTTTTTGTAACAAGTTCTCCCCCCACTTCAATGGAAAATGCAATGGGCATGGGTGTAAAGTTTTTCATTGTAGAAGAATTGTACGACGTACCAAACAACTCGTTTGCCGTCTGATATGGCAATGAAATTTCTCCTTGAGCAAGCTCTACTCCTCTAAAGGATTCGGTGTAAAAGTTGGTTTTTGAATCTTTATATATGGTGGTTTCGCCCCAAGTATATGCAAATTTAGTAATTTTGCCATAGGAAAGCACCTCGGGATTGTCGCACAACGTTTGTAGGTAATCGTCGGCAAAAGTATAACTTATGCCCAAAAACAACTTTACGTCTTCTGCAAAACTGACGTAAAGGGTGTCTTGTGCAAGAGTTTTCAATGCTTCTGAAAAATCACTGCTTCCATAACGGAATTGATGGGCAAGTTCAATAAAGCGTGAGTACTTTTCTTGATAACCCGTTTTTATGACTGCACCAATTTTACCGTAAACGGTTTTTGAAGTGTAACTGTAAAAACCAATCAAATCTTCATACGTCAAGTCGTCTTTGGAAAAGAAGATTATTGAATCGGCAACGTAGTCGGTGATGAAAATCTCCCCTTCCTCGCTACCTTCAAGGTCTCCTGCCCAAAGTTCAACCTGGTTGGGGTCGCCAAAGGCTTTGGCAAGAAATTCTCTGTCGCATTGCAACACACCGTAGGTTTCTCTTATATAAAAGTTTTTTACGTTTTGCTCAATTCCCAAGTTTGTTTCACTGGAAACGGCATCACCGCTGTTGGGCAAAATAAGCAATGCGTGATTGTACAATTTGTAAACGTTGCCAACGTATCCTGCCGTAACAAATTGGTCAATTTCTTCTTGTTGCACTTTTTTTAAAGAGGTCTTGGAAATGCTTCCATCCATTTCTTCCGTGCCCTTTTGCAAAACCAAAGAGTGCTGATCAAATTGTTGCAAAATTTCAGTCGTTGCAAGACCCGTATTAAAGTCCAAAAATGCTTGGAACAAAGCAAAACAACTTACCAACAATGTTGCCAAAATTGCCGTCAAAAGATAACTTGCAATACGGCGCTTCATAAACACACCACTAAGTTTAAGTGATTGTTTGAAGCTTGTTTTGGGACGCTTTAAACTTGCTTGTTGCCAAAGATAGGTTTGTGGTTTGCTCTTTTCAAAACCACTGTCCTTTTGCACAACCTTTTTAATTGTTTTTTCATCCAACCCCTTTTGCAAAACCTCCACTTGACTTTGTTCAAGTGCTTTGTTGTAGGGCAAAAAGGCCGTATCATTTTTTACTTCAAAAGAGTTTTCGTAATCCTCAACACGAGCAAGGTCGTTGATGATTTTCCCTTCGCCCAAAATTAAAATTCTGTCGGCGTATGTAAAGGCGTCTTCTCGGTTGTGCGAAACCAAAACGATAAGATGCTTTTCGGAAAGCTCTTTCAAAAGAGCCAAAACGTTGTCGGCGGTAACTCTGTCCAAGTTGCCCGTGGGCTCGTCGCACAAAATAACTTTGGGACGTTTTACAATGGCACGAGCAATTGCCACCCTTTGTTTTTGTCCGCCGGACAATTCATCGGGGTATCTGTCGGCAAGTTCAAAAACGCCAACGTCTTTCATTGCTTGGTCAATTCCGCTGTAATCGTTGTCGGCGTTGATGTCCAAAGCCAAAGTTACGTTTTCTCTAACCGTCATTTCGTCAATCAAGCAATAGTCTTGAAAGACAAAACCCATATACGAACCACGATAGTCAAAGTATTGCGAAGCTTTAAGTTTACCCAACTCGTTGCCGTCAACTACAATTTGTCCCGACGTAAAATCGTCCAAACCTCCCAAAATGTTGAGCAACGTGGATTTTCCAGAACCACTTTCGCCCAAAACAAAAATCATACCTTTGTTGGGCAAATCAAAGGACACTTCGTTTAGTGCAACGCACGAAGATTTTCTTTTGCTTTTATAAACTTTTACTAAATTTCTTACCGATATCATAAAATACCTTTTCTTTTTTTTTGTTAATTTAATAATAGCACATTGCAAAGAAACTTACCAGCCAAACGTTGAGCTTTTGTTCATTTCTTACTATTTTTTTACGTAAAAAAAGCGTTCTCTTTTGAGAACGCTTAAAATCTATTCATCTTGCATTTTTTCCATAACGACGATTTTCATATAATCGTCTTCATCAAAAAAGTCCAACGTCAAAGTATCCGTTGCGTACTGCACCAAAGAAGGAGGGAACAAGTCCAAAAAATCTTCAACGGGGTCAATATCAATGGTTACTTCTCCACGTTTGTAGTGCATGGGAATAACGACGTGAGGTTGAATTTGGTCGCAATACCACTTTGCTTCCACCGAGTTGATTGTGTAGTTTCCACCCACGGGAACAAGCAAAACGTCAACTCCTTGCAACTTTTCAACAATTTCCTTGTTGACTTCGCCAAGGTCGCCCAAGTGCGCAACTTTAATGCCGTCCACGTTGAAAACAAACACCAAGTTTTTGCCCCTTTTGCTTCCCTTTTTGTCGTCGTGAAACGTTTCAAAAGCGCAAACGCCAATATCGTCAAAAGCGCCTTCGCCGGGACAATCAGCAATGGGTGCTTCACCCAAAACACCTTCCACAAAGTTGTGGTCGCTGTGTTGATGCGAAATGGTAATTAAGTCGGCAGAAAGATTTGGCATTTTTTCGCCTACCAACTTTTGGTCATAGGGGTCGCAAATGATGCTGTGTGAAAATCCGTCGGACAACAATCTAAAACAAGAGTGCCCCAAATATTGAATACGCATAGTTTTCTCCTTTTGCCAAATTTTAACACAACGTAAAATAAATTGCAAGGTGAAATTTTGTCTTTTCAAAATTATCCGTTTGGTATATAATCTATGCTAGGAGAAAATCTATGAACTTTTTTAAAAAATTTTGGTGCAGAACCTATCAATTTGTACTTAAGTCGGTATCGCCCTTACTCAATTGGCGTCAACCAATAATTTTTGACGGCGAAAACGCCATTGACAATCTTTGTGTAACTCTTAAAGAAAATCCCAACTTGAAAATCTTGGTTGTTACCGACAAAGGCTTGGTAAAGGCGAAAATTGTGGAAAAAGTATGCAATCTCTTTGACAAAAACGACTTGCAGTACGTTATTTTTGACCAAACAGTTGCAAACCCCACCTTGTAAAACGTAAAAGATGCGACAAAGCAATACAACGAAACAAACTGCAACACAATTGTCGCCATTGGTGGTGGCTCGGCAATGGATTGTGCAAAAGGCGTTGGAATTTCCGTCGTTTACCCCAATAAGAGTTTGGAAAAGTTTAAAGGAATTTTGAAAGTTCACAAAAAAATTCCCACTTTGGTGGCAATTCCCACCACGGCAGGAACGGGAAGCGAATGCACCGTTGCCACCGTTTTGACAAACGAAAAAACACATCAAAAATATGCAATAAACGACCTTCACCTTGTTCCGCGTTTTGCCGTACTTGCCCCCGAACTTAC
>JAGBWW010000030.1 GCA_017629595.1 Clostridia bacterium
CAACCAACGCAACGGTCATCACGCAAGAACACTGTGATTTTTTCAAACAGTACAATTTTGAAGTGGGCATCAATTCCGACGGGTGCAAAAAAGTTCACGACTTTATGCGCCGTGACCGTTTTGGCAGGGCGACATTTGGTTTGCTTCAAAAGAGCATCAAATTGCTTAAACAAAACAAAGTGCCTTTTCACGCCGTTTGTAACGTAAATCAACTAACGTTGAAACACCTTAAAAAGAGTTACGAATTTTATAAAAGTATGGACGTAACCCGTCTTGATTTGCAATTGTGCTTGATGCAAGATTGGGACAATCCCGAAAAAGAAAAGTATGCTCTTTTGCCCAATCAGTATTTTGATTTTCATCGTCAACTTTTGGATATGTACCTTGCCGACAAACCCAAAAGTCAAATGGGCATTACCTATTTTGACAATCTAATTGCTCGCGCCAAGGGCGAAAAGGTCAAATGCAACTGCGGTGGCGAAGGTTATTGCGAATGTCTTTGGACGGTGGACAGCGACGGTTCTATGTATCCTTGCAACTATTATATGGACGAAAGACGCCTTTTGGGTAACGTAAAGGATTTGGATTTGGAAAAAATGTACGCAAATGGCGTAATGCAAAAATTTGTAGCATCGTCTTATAAACACGCAGGTGAGTGCTTGACTTGTTCGGTATTTGACTTGTGCAAAGGTGGCTGCCGTAGATTTTGCGACCGCGACAACGACGACCGTTTGGAACAAAACGTTTATTGCCAAGACCTTAAAAAGTTTTTGCAATATCTCAAAGAAAAAGTTAGCTAACAAAGGAGAAAATTATGAAAAAGGTAGTCATTATATCTGCATCTCCCAGAAGAGGAGGAAACTCGGAAGTTTTGGCAAATGAATTTGCCAATGGAGCAAAATCTGTCGGTCATCAAGTTGATATTGTAAAATTGAGAAAACTCAATCTCAACTATTGTTTGGGCTGTTACCATTGCAAAAAGAAAGGCAAGTGTATCTACAACGACGGAATGGCAGAAGTTTTGGGCAAGTTGTTGGAAGCCGACGTCATAGTCTTTTCCACCCCTGTTTATTTTTACTCTATGTGCGGTCAATTGAAGGTGTTTATTGACCGACTTGTTCCCATTTACGACAAAATTCGTGCCGACGTCTATTTGATGGCAACTCAATGGGACAAAGAAAAAGAAATTATGGAACAAACCTTTGAGGCAATTCGTGGTTGCACGAGAGATTGCTTTATTGATTGTCCCGAAAAAGGTCGTTTGTACGGCGTTGCCCTTGACGGCATTGGAGCTGCAAGTAAGCGTTATGACTATTTGCAACAAGCCTTTGATATGGGCAAAAATTGCTAAACAAAAAAAGTTCACCCACTTTGTTTTCAAAAGCAAAGTGGGTTTTTGTTTGCAATGATTATTGCTAAAAAACAAAAAGTAACGGCGTAGCAAAAACTTGCTACGCCGTATAATTGTTTTAGATGCTGGGTTTACCACTTGTTGAAAACCTTTTCGGCAAAACCAATTTTGTCCTTTATTTCAATTTTAGTGCCATCGTCTAAAATTGCCCAACCGGTAAATTTGCCAAAAACTTGGTGTTGTTTGGAGCAAAGCACCACCAAATCGGTGTTGTCATAGCGGTCTATTATGGGAACAAATTCCATATAAAAACGATTGTCGTCACAAGTAAAGGTCCAAGGGCTTAAAAAATCGTCTTTGCCGTCTTTTTGTGGAATATGGAAAGTGGTGCGTCCCAATTTGTGGGCAACTCCGTCATAAAAGAGCATGTCTTCGCTTGCAGAACTTGTGTCGCCAAAACCGTATCCAATGTTCCAACCAAAGGTTTTGCCATCGTCAATGCGTGTTTGCATACTTCCCCAATACCAAGTGTTTTTGTATGTCCAAACACCTCTGCCCCAGTCCAAAGTGCCAAGGCTGTCCTTTTTGTCAAATATATATTCTTCACTGCCAATTTTTGCCCAACCTTCGGCGGTCATGCAGTTGACTTTTGCGTTGTAATAAAATGCCTTTTTCTTTTTGGGGAAGGGCGTGGCAATTACCATATAATCTTTGGGAAAGTCGCAAAGCGTTACGTCGCAAGAAAAAGGCGCGCCGTTTTTGAAATCTAAAAAGGAACAAACAAGTCGGCGTTGACTTTCCGTTTTGTAAAAGTCAATGGAAATTTTGTCGTCTTTATAGTGCAAGTCGCCTTCTTCCAAAGAGGAGGGAAAACCAACTTTTCCCCAAGAAAACAAGTGAATTTGACTTTTTGTGATATACGAAGGTTTTTCGAAGTCCAAAAAAGATACCGAACCCATTGACATATAGCTGTTGTCGTCAATTGTCAACGCAACGGCATATTTTCCGTTTGTTACGATGTAATAGTCCCACTCTTTTATGCGCATTGCATTGGCTTTTACGTCTTTTCGGTTATATTCTTTTACCAAAGAGGTCGCCCAACCGGCTTGAGTCAAATGGCCCTTTTCGTCCAATAATTTTCCAGGGGTAAGTTTTATCATAAAAATTTGCTCCTTTTTGTTTATTGTATCATAGGCAAAAGACGTTGTAAATAGTCAAAATTTTTCAAATTTTACAAAAGAGAGAAATAAATAATATTTTTAACTTTGTCAAACTTTCTTGAATACCTTACAAAACTGTGTTATAATATTTGCAAATGAAAACAAATTTAGTCATGACAATAGAACAAGCCACCAATTTGTCGGCCTTGACGCTGGCATACGTTGGCGATGCCGTGCAAACTTTGTTTGTAAGACAAACGCTGGCAACGGCTCACGATATGAAACCGGAAAATTTGCACCGTCTTGCCGTAAAGGTGGAAAATTGTTCTCATCAAGCAAGTGTTGCCGACAAAGTGGAGCAAACTTTGACCCAGCAAGAAATGGCGATTTACCACCGTGGTCGCAATGCAAAGTCGGCTCACAGTCCAAAAAATGGAACGGTTGGCGACTATCGCAAGGCGACGGGTTTTGAAGCCGTTTTGGGCTGGTTATATTTGACGGGACAAGAAGAAAGATTATATCAATTATTAGGTGAATTAAATGTTGATTGAAGGTAAAAATGCCGTGTTGGAAGCGGTAAAAGCAAACAAAGTTTCCAAATTGTTGGTGCAAAAGGGCGTCAACCATGAAATAATTGCACACGCACGCAAAAAGGGTGTAAAAATTCAATTTGTTGACAAAGAAGTTTTGGACAAAAAAGTGGATGCAAAACACCAAGGTTTCGTTGCCGAAGTTTGCGATTTCGTATATAGCAGTGTGGAAGAAATTTTAGACAATCCCAAAGGACAAAGCAAGTTTATCGTCGTTTTGGACGGTGTAGAAGATCCTCACAATTTGGGAAGTATTTTGCGTGTTTGTGATTGTGGTGGTGTGGACGGCGTCATTATTCCCAAAAATCGTGCAGTCAACGTAAACGATACCGTTTTGCGCACGTCTGCAGGCGCTGCCTCTCACGTAAAGGTTGCAAAGGTTACCAACGTCAACAGTGCCATTGAATATTTGCAAAAAAACGGCGTTTGGGTATATGCTTCCGACATGGATGGTAAAAGCGTGTATGATGCTGACCTCAAAGGCAACGTTGCGTTGGTCATCGGTGGTGAAGGCAAAGGCGTTTCTCCTTTGACCAAGTCAAAATGCGATTACGTAATTTCTTTGCCTCAAAAAGGACAAGTCAACTCTCTCAACGCATCGGTTGCATGCGGAATTATGGTGTACGAAGTGGTGCGCCAACGGAGTGTTAAATGATAGATTTGATTAAACGCGCACAACAAGGGAACGAACAGGCTCGTGAACAAATAATTGCCGACTTCAAACCTTTAATTCGTGCCACGGCAAACAAATTGTTTTTGATCAGTGGCGACAAAGAAGATTTGCTTATGGAAGGTGCTTTGGGTGTGGTAAACGCCATTGACAGTTTTGATCAAACCAAAGGCTCTTTTGCAAACTTTGTCAAAAACTGTGTCGTCAACAATATGTTTTCGGCAGTACGCAAAGAAAACGCACAAAAAAACAAGGCAATGCAAGACTACGTTCCGTTGGAAAGCGTCGTGTTGCAAGACGACAACAATCCTTTAAAAACAACTTTATATAATCAATTTCAAAACAAACTAAATGCTTGCATAGAAAGTTTGTTGACACCTGGTGAAAAGCAAGTTTTCAATTTGTTTGTTGAAGGTTATACTTACAGCGAGATTTGTCAAAAAACGGGCAAAAGCGAAAAGTCGGTGGACGGCGCTTTGCAACGTGCAAGAAAAAAGTTGAGCGTTGCTCTCAACGAATACAGATAAACGGAGAAAAAAGATGGAATATTTGGCGTTATATAGAAAATACCGCCCCAAAACTTTTGACGGCATTTACGGACAAGATCACATTGTTCAAACACTCAAAAACCAAATAGCAACGGGAAAAATCAGTCACGCATATTTGTTTTGCGGTACTCGTGGAACGGGTAAAACGTCCATTGCGAAAATTTTTGCTCGTGCAGTAAACTGTTTGGACAACGAAAAGGGCAATCCTTGTCTTAAATGCGAAAACTGCACTTTGCCCGACAGTGCCAACGTTGACGTCATTGAAATGGACGCAGCCAGCAACACCGGTGTAGATTATGCAAGAGATTTGCGCGAAAAGGCACAATACGCTCCCACCAAAGGCCGTTACAAAGTATATATCATTGACGAAGTTCATATGCTTTCCACAAGTGCTTTCAACGCACTTTTGAAAACTTTGGAAGAACCTCCCAAGCACGTTGTCTTTATTTTGTGCACAACCGAAGTTCACAAATTGCCTGCAACAATTTTGTCCAGATGTATGAGATTTGATTTCAAGTTGTTGTCACAATCTTTGCTTATCAAATTGCTCAAAGGCGTATTTGACGCTGAAGGAAAACAATATACCGAAGATGCTTTGGCAGGTATTGCCACGTCAGCCGAAGGAAGCGCAAGAGATTGCCTTTCCATCGCCGACAGATGCTATTCTATGTGCGAAAAACTTGACTATGAAAGCGTTATGTCGGTTTTGGGCGTATCATCTAGACAAGCCGTTTTGGATTTGTGCAAGGCAATTTTGACGGGTGACGTTGCAACAGTTTTGCACCTTGTACATCAACTTAACTCACAAGGCAAAGATTTGGGTTTGCTCAACCGAGATTTAAGCAAAAATTTCACCAACGTATTGGTGGCAAAAACTTGCGCCGATGCAGACAAACTTTTGCTTTTGCCAAGCGACGTTATGAAGCAACTTAAAGAAATTGCCGACGTATGCACAAAAGAAAGATTGATTTTGGCATTGAACAGATTGCAAAAATTGGACGGCGAATTGAAATACAGCCTTGCTCCTTTGTCAGCGTTTTGTTCGGCAGTTTTGACCGTTGCCATTTCGGGTGGCGAAGTGGACGTTGTCAATTTGGAACGTCGTGTTGCAAAGTTGGAACAACTTCCTCAAAACGTAAATCACGAAACGACAATCGTGGTAGATAAAACAAGCGCAACTTCCATTTGGAAAGCAGTAAAAGTGGAAATTTCACGCGCAAACGCACCTTTGCTTTTGGGTTTGTGGCAAGAAAGTCAATGCACTTTACAAGCCGATACTTTGTGGGTAACTTCCACACCTTCGGCACACAGTCTTTTGTCTGGCGAATTTGCACCCACCGTTCGTGCAATCGTCAAAAAACTTGTGGCAAAAGACGTGGTATTTCAATCCACCCAACCCAAAGAAGAACCCCAAGACGATCATTTGTTGTCGTTGGGCAAAAACGTAAAAATAAAGTAATTTAGGAGAGATATAAAATGGGCGCAAACAAATATGGTTACAGCGGAAAACAACCCGTTTCTGGTGGCTTTGGTGGCAACAGCATGCAAAGTTTGATGAAACAAGCACAACAAATGCAAGCAAAAATGCAAGAAGCACAACAACAACTTGAAGAAACAACAGTTGAAGGCACCGTTGCAGGTGGTTTGGTTACAGTTGTTTGCAACGGCAAAAAGGAAATTTTGTCGGTATCCATCAAGCCCGAAGCGCAAGACCCCGACGACGTAGAAATGTTGGAAGATTTGGTCATGGCAGCCATCAACGACGCATATTCCAAAGCAAGCAAGGTGGAAGAACAACTTATGGCTCCCTTTGCAGCATTGAAAGGAATGATGTAAAATGGCAAACTACGTTCAACCCATTGCTCGTTTGATTAACGAGTTTTCCAAACTTCCCGGTGTTGGCAACAAAACGGCACAAAGATATGCTTTGAGCGTTCTCAAAATGTCCCCCGAACAAGCCATGCAATTTGCACAAGCCATCGTGGAAGCAAAAGAACAAGTAAAGTTTTGCACAATTTGTGGTAACTTCACCGACAGCGATCCTTGTGTCTTTTGCAAAACAAAAAGCAAAAGTCAAATTTGCGTTGTTCAAGAGCCCAAAGACGTTTTGGCAGTAGAACGCATTGGCGAATACAAAGGTGTATATCACGTTTTGCACGGAGTCCTCAACCCAATGCAAGGAGTTGGCGTGAACGATATTCGCCTTAAAGAATTGGTGCAACGTTTGGACGACAACGTAAAAGAAGTTATCGTCGCAACCGATGCCACGGTGGAAGGGGAAGCAACGGCAATGTACATTGCCAAGTTGTGCAAACCTTTGTCCATAAAGGTTACTCGTTTGGCGCAAGGCATTTCCATTGGTAGCGAATTGCAATATGCCGATGAAGTCACCCTTGCTATGGCATTGAAAAATAGAAGAGAATTGTAAAATTTATTTTTATATCAAAAAAAGCCCACAGCAATTTTGCTGTGGGCTTTTGAGTTATTTGTTTTATAGCGTGCCTAAAAAATTCAAAACGTAAACAAAAATAACAACGTTCAACAAAGCAAGTGCGGGCAATCCAAACAAAAAATATTTATGTTTCGTTTTGTGACGGAACAAAAACATACCCAAAGTTGCACCAATTCCACCATTGAAAAAGGCAATGGCAAACAAAACTTTTTCTGGAATTCTCCAACCGTCAACCATTGCTTGGCGTTTATCCATCCACATTGCTATAAGCCCAAAAACGTTGGCAACAACAAAAAATATGCAGTACAAAATTTGAATATCGTTCATTTTTTTCACGTCCTTTTTTATAAAATAACCTCACTTTTAAATTCTGTCAAGGCTTGAAAAAGGTTGTTGTATATGCTATAATAACCCATTATGAAAATACTCGTTTTTTCCGACGTGCACGGTTCTGCACATTTTTGCAACAAAATTCTCAATCAATATCACGCGCTTGGCTGTGACAAGGCAGTTTTGTTGGGGGACGTATATTATCACGGACCTCGCAACCCCCTGCCCCAAGGACACGATCCAATGCAAGTGGCAAACCTTTTGAACAACTTTGACGGCGACTTGGTGGTTGTCAAAGGCAACTGTGATGCCGAAGTGGACCAAATGATTTCGCACTTTACTTTTAAGGCAAGTCACACTCAAAAAGTGGGCGCAAGAAAGGTGTTTTTTACCCACGGACACAAGTGGCACGAAAAAAACTTGCCCACGTCACTCAAAGAAGGCGACGTTTTGTTCCACGGACACACTCACGTTGGTGGTGTAAAAGTGGTGCGTGGCATTTTGGTTGCCAATCCCGGCTCGGTATCCCTGCCCAAAGACGGTTGCAACTCTTTTGCGGTCATTGACGAAAAGGAAATTTGTTTTTATGACGTCAACGGCAAGTCGTTGGGCGTGTATAAATTTTAATTATAAAAACAACAATTATAGTTATTTAAGGAGATAATTGTGCGAGATATAATTATTATCGGTGGCGGTGTTGTCGGCTGTGCAGTGGCACGCGAACTCAGTCGCTACAAAGCAAGTATTTTGCTTTTGGAAAAGGGCAACGACGTGGCAGTCGGCGCAAGTAAAGCAAACAGTGGCATTGTTCACGGTGGACACGATGCAGTAAACGGAAGCAAAAAAGCATATTTCAACGTAATGGGCAACAAAATGTTTGACCAACTCAGCAAAGAGTTGGACTTTCCCTTTGTGCGCAACGGCTCTTTGGTGCTTAACTTTGGCGAAGAAGGAAACAAAACCCTTTGTGAACTTTTGGAACGTGGTGTCAAAAACGGCGTAGAAGGTTTGGAAATTTTGACAGGCGACCAAGTTAGAGTTATGGAGCCCAACGTTTCCCAAGAAGTGGTGTCGGCGTTGTATATTCCCACAGGTGGCATCGTTTCTCCTTATGAAATGACCATTGCTTATGCCGAAAACGCAAGTGTTAACGGTGTGGAATTTAAGTTTAACCAAACGGTGCAATCGGTCAAACCCACCAGTAATGGTTTTGACGTCGTTTGTGGCGAAAACACCTATCAAGCAAAATTCGTAATCAACTGCGCAGGTATCTTTTCGGACGAAATAAACAACATGGTTTGCCAAAAGAAAATAAAAATTGTCCCCAGAAAAGGCGATTACGTTTTGTTGGACAACGCATATAGCAATATTTGCTCAAAGACGTTGTTTCAACTTCCCGATGCAATGGGTAAAGGCATTTTGGTTACGCCCACGGCGCACGGCAACATTTTGGTTGGACCTACTGCTTTGGACATTGACGACAAAGAAGACGTAGATACAACGGCAAAGCAATTGGACAAAGCATACACAATTGCCACTCGTTCCGTTCCCAACTTGCCTAGACGAGCTATCATCACACAGTTTGCAGGTTTGCGTGCACACGGCGACCAAGGAGATTTCGTAATTGGCGAAAGCCAACAAAAAGGTTTTTACAACTGCGCTTGCATTGAATCTCCCGGTTTGACGTCGGCTCCTGCAATTGCAGTCCACGTCGCAGGGGAAGTTGCCGAAAAATTGTCTTTGACCAAAAAAGAAGATTTCGTTGCAACACGCAAGGGAATACCTCAATTTTCTCGTTTAGACAACGAATCTCGCCAACGTCTTATCAAAGAAAATCCTTTATTTGGAAAAATCGTTTGCCGTTGCGAAATGGTAACCGAAGCGGAAATCGTTATGGCAATCAATCGTCCCGTTGGGGCAAAAGATCTTGACGGCATCAAACGTCGCACACGTTCGGGTATGGGAAGATGCCAAGCAGGATTTTGCACTCCAAGACTTGTAGAAATTTTGCAAAGAGAACTCAACGTGCAAGCAGGCGAGGTTACCAAATGCGGTGGCGACAGCGTTATCGTTGTAGGGAGGACGAAATAATGAATAAAAATCTTGTTATTGTCGGTGGTGGCCCTGCTGGTTTGGCTTGTGCAATCTCTGCTTATGATGAAGGCGAAAGAGATATTTTAATTTTAGAAAGAGAACCCGAATTAGGTGGCATCTTGAACCAATGTATTCACAACGGTTTTGGTTTGCACACCTTCAAAGAAGAATTGACCGGACCCGAATACGCTTATAGATACGTCAAAGGGGTAGAAGAACGAGGCATAGAATACAAAACGGAAGCAACCGTCATTGACGTAAACGCTCAAAAACAAGTAACCTACGTCAGTAAACGTGATGGGCTTGTCACAATAGATGCAAAAGCCGTCGTCTTGTGTTGTGGTTGCCGTGAACGTCCTCGTGGTGCAATCAACATTGCAGGTATGCGAGGCAGTGGCATTTTCTCAGCGGGAACAGCGCAAAAACTTGTCAACGTGGAAGGGCTTTCCGTAGGCAAAAACGTTGTGATTTTAGGTAGTGGCGACATCGGTCTTATTATGGCACGCCGTATGACTTTTGAAGGAGCAAACGTAAAGGCTGTTGTAGAATTGATGCCCTATTCTTCGGGACTTAACCGAAACATTGTCCAATGTTTAAACGACTTTGATATTCCATTGTTGTTTTCTCACACCGTTGTGCAAGTGCACGGCAAAGGTAGGCTTTGTGGCGTAACCATTGCACAAGTTGATGAAAACTTGCGTCCCAAAATGGATACTGCCAAATATATTGAATGCGACACTTTGTTGTTGTCGGTTGGCTTGCTTCCCGAAAACGAATTAGCAAAAAATGCAGGGGTAGTCCTTTCTTCCGTAACGGGTGGAGGTATCGTTGACGACAGTATGATGACGTCACAAGAAGGTATTTTCGTTTGTGGCAACGTCTTGCACGTACACGATTTGGTGGACTTCGTTTCTCAAGAAAGCGCATTGGCAGGTCAACGTGCCGTACAATATATAAGAAACGGCGCACCCAACTGTGAAAAAATAACCATTGAAACTAAAAATGGAATAAGATATTGCGTTCCTTCCATTTTGAAAAAGGACGGTGACTTTACGTCGGCGCTCAGTTTCAAAATGCGTGTAAGCAACGTTTTCAAAAAGGTCACTTTGACTGTTTTTGCCGATGGCGTTGTTGTGTTGGCTAAAAAACGCCCCATCGTCACCCCCGGTGAAATGGAAAACGTAACCTTTACCCCCAAACAAATAGAACAATTGAAGACAGCGTCTTCAATCCAAGTTTCGTTGGAAGGAGTGGAAAAATGAAAGAATTGATTTGTATCAGTTGCCCTATGGGTTGCCACTTGCAAGTGGAAGGCGAAAGTGTGGAAAACATCGTCGTATCTGGCAACGGTTGTGTTCGTGGAATTATTTACGCCAAAAATGAAATTACCGCACCCAAGCGTATGGTGTGTGGCACCGTCAAAATCAACGGAGCGACTCAACCTGTCGTTTCGGTCAAAACAAAAGAACCTATTCCCAAAGAAAAGATTTTTGATTGTCTTGCTGAATTGAACAATACGACCATTGAAGCCCCCGTATCAGTCGGCGACGTTGCAATAGTCAACGTTTGCAACACTGGAGTGGACGTTGTCGTTACAAAAGGACTTTCCAAAAGATAAGGAGTTTGTATGAAATACATTTTGGCTTTGGACCAAGGCACGACTTCTTCTCGTGCAATAGTTTTTGACAAGCAAGGTGCAATCAAGGGTATGGCTCAACAAGAGTTCAAACAAATATACCCCGTTGCTGGTTGGGTGGAACACAACCCCAAAGACATTTTTGCCAGTCAAGTAGGCGTAATTGCCGAAGCATTGGCACAAGCCGATTGCGATATGGGCGATATTTTGGCAATTGGCATCACCAACCAAAGAGAAACGACCATTGTTTGGGACAAAAACACGGGCGAACCCGTTTCAAATGCCATTGTTTGGCAATGTCGTCGAACGGCAGAATATTGTCAACAACTCAAAGAACAAGGTTGGCAAGATAAGATTTATCAAAAGACCGGTTTGGTGTTGGACGCATACTTTTCGGCAACCAAAATCAAATGGATTTTGGACAACGTGGAAGGTGCTCGTCAACGTGCCGAAAAGGGCGAATTGTTGTTTGGAACGGTGGATACCTATTTAATGTGGCGTTTGTCAAAGGGCGAAATTTTCAAAACCGATTACACAAATGCTGCAAGAACGATGTTGTTCAACATAAACACCCTTTCTTGGGACGAAGAATTGCTTCAACTTTTTGAAATTCCTTCATCTATGTTGCCCGACGTTTACCCTTCCGGAAGTATGTTTGTACATACGGCCGTAGAAGTGGTGGGCAAACGTGTTCCCATTTGTGGTGTTGTGGGCGACCAACAATCGGCTTTGTTTGGACAATTGTGCGTCAACAAGGGCGACGTCAAAAACACCTACGGCACAGGCTGTTTCTTGTTGATGAACGTAGGACAGGAGAAAGTGGAAAGCAAAAACGGTTTGGTAACCACTTTGGGCGCAAGTCTGGACCACCATCCCCCTGACGTTTTGGAAGGCTCGGTGTTTGTCGGTGGCGCCGGCGTCCAATGGGTGCGTGCCGAAATGCGTATG
>JAGBWW010000031.1 GCA_017629595.1 Clostridia bacterium
ATTCGCCGTAAGTTGTGTTGGGGCAACCACCGAAGAATGCGCCTGCAATGGAGCCGACACCGTCACCAAGAAGTGTTCTGTGGAGACCGGGATCTTTTGTGAGGTCAGAACCGATGATGGAAGAAATGTTTTTGTGGTCTGCCAAGTGTTCTGCAAAGACTACGAATGCTACGGGAACGTATGCAACCAAGATTGTCAAGAAGTATTCGCCAAATGCTGTTACGTCTGCAAAGCCTTTGAATGCTTCAATAAATGCAAAGTTGGGAATCCATTGCATATTTTGGAAAAGACCAAAGTTGATAATCAAAAGTTCGGGAATTTCTGCAACGATACCGATTACTGTGAAGATTGTTGCTACAACGTAACCTGCTGCGATACCGATGATGAAGGGGATCATTTTCATCATTTTCTTGCCGTAAACGGAGCAAATGATGACTGTGAAAAGTGTTACGAGACCACAGAACAAACTAATCAAGCCTGTAGTATTCATAATATATACGCCGTTTGTTATATCATGAATAGAGCCTTTCAAAACGTCGCCGATTGCGTTGCCGGAAAGAGACAAACCAATAACTGCGACTGTGGGTCCAATTACGGATGCGGGCATAATTTTGTTGATCCATTCAACACCAACAAATTTGACAACGACTGCGATGATAACGTAAACAAGACCTGCCAACGTTGCACCGATGATAAGACCAAGGTAACCAACGGATACGCTTGCTGCACCACCAAATGCTGCCAACATGGAACCGATAAATGCAAAGGAAGATCCCAAGAAAACGGGGCTTTTGAATTTTGTGAAGCAAAGGTATACCAAAGTACCAATGCCTGCACCAAACAATGCTGCAGATTGGCTCATGCCGTTTTCTATGATTGTGGGAACTGCGATTGTTGCTGCCAAGATTGCAAGCACTTGTTGAAGTGCAAATACAATAACTTTACCGAAAGGTTTGGGCATATCTTTTACGCCATAAACCAAGTTTGTTTTGTTTTCGCTCATGATTTTTCTCCTTGTATGTTAAAAATATATTAAACTAAGTAAGTGAGGGAAACGGACGTTTCGCCATCTATTTCGTCAAGTTTTACCTTGATTACTTCGTTGAGTGCCGTAGGGATGTTTTTTCCTACGAAGTTTGCCCTGATGGGCAGTTCGGCGTGGCCACGGTCAATCAAAATTGCCAAGTAAACTCTGTCTGGTCTGCCCAAGTCGCAAATTGCATCCAACGCTGCACGCGCCGTGCGACAGGTAAACAGGACGTCGTCCACCACGATTACCGTTTTACCGTTGACGTCAAACTTGATATCGCTTTTTCCAACAACGGGATCCAAAGTGATTTTGGAAAGGTCGTCACGATACAAAGAAATGTCCAACTTTCCAACGGGAACTTTTGTGCCTTCAATTTTGAAAACGTTGTTGGCAATTCTTTCTGCAAGAGTTACGCCTCGTGTGTAGATGCCGATTATACAAAGATTGTCGCAACCGTGGTTTTTTTCTACAATTTGATGAGCAATACGCACCAAGGCACGTTCTACGTCTTCTTTTGTCATGACCAAAGCTTTTTGGACAAACTGCATATAATCTCTCTCCCTCTCAATAAAAAAATCCCATTTGCGCAACGCAAACAGGACACACGCCATTTTTCACCTTAATTTAGGAGTCAAATGAAATCTATGAGCATCTTGTTGGCATCGCTGTACCAAATTAAAGAATTATTTTACCTTGTGTATTCTAG
>JAGBWW010000032.1 GCA_017629595.1 Clostridia bacterium
GGCGAAATGATGAACTTCCCCGGTGTCATTTACTCCAATCCCGAAACGCACGCCATCATTGGCGAAACGTTGAAAAGTGGCAAGATTGTCACAGGACACTTTTCCATTCCCGAAACGGAAAACAGTCTCAACGCATATATTGCATCGGGCGTAAGATGCTGTCACGAATCTACTAGAGAAGAAGACGCTTTGGCAAAAATGCGCATGGGTATGTACGTTTTGATGCGTGAAGGTTCTGCTTGGCACGACGTCCAAGAGGTTGTAAAAGCCATCACCCGTCACGAGGTTGATTCAAGATTTGCTTGCCTCATTTCCGACGACACTCACCCCGAAACACTTATCAAGCAAGGACACCTTGACCACATTGTAAAACGTGCCATTGAAGAAGGCGTTGACCCTGTTACTGCAATTCAAATGGTTACCATCAACGTGGCACAATGTTTCCACTTGGACCACGAAATGGGTTCCGTTGCCCCCGGCAAATGCGCTGATATGGTCATCATTGACCAACTTGAAAGTTGCAAAGTCAACGAAGTGTTCATCAACGGACAACTTGTTGCAAAGGAAGGCAAACCCACCTTTGAGTGCGAACCTTACGAATATCCCGAATTTGTAAAAAATACAATTCACATGAACAAAACGACGGAAGAAGATTTCCATATTAAAGCAGTTGGCAACAAGGCACACTGCCGTGTTATTGAGGTTATTCCGGCAAAAGTGCCCAACGTTCAAAGAATTATTCCCCTTGAAATTAAGGACGGTAAAATTTTGCCCGATACCGATCAAGACGTTTTGAAAGTTGCCGTTTTTGAAAGACACAACTACACGGGAACGCGTGGTTTGGGTTTTGTAAAAGGTTTTGGCATCAAAGAGGGCGCTCTTGCACAAACGGTTGCTCACGATGCGCACAATATGTTGGTAATCGGTTCCAACGACAAAGATATGATGCTCGCCGTCAACACTTTGATTGAAAGTGGTGGTGGCTCGGTTGCAGTTAAAAACGGTGAAATTTTGGGCAGAGTAGATATGCCTATTGCAGGTTTGATGTCGGACAAATCTTTGGAAGAAACAAGCAAAAGCGTTGAAGGTTTAAGCAACGCTTGGAAAGAAATGGGAAGCACGTTGCCCTCTCCTTTTATGACGATGGCGTTGATTGCCCTTGCTTGTTTGCCTGAACTTCGTTTGACCAATCAAGGACTTGTTGATTGCACAACGTTTGAAAAGAAAGACCTTGTCGTAAAAATTGAAGAATAAAACTCATAAAGAAAAAGCAGGAATAAAAATTCCTGCTTTTTTGCAATACAAAATTAGACAAAAAAATTATAAATTGCAACCAAAAACAATTCAATTCCAACTTTTAACTAAATTGTATTTTGAACAACAAAAAAAGCCCATCCACTTGTTTCAAAAGTGGTTGGTTTTATTACAAAATTAAAGAAATGCTTTCAAAAAAAGCCAACACTCCCCCTATAAGGAGTTTTTGTCTTTTTTTAACTACAAAAAATGCCCGCAGTAATCAAAATACAGCGGGCCCTTCAATGTTAGTCTTTATTGTCGTTGTAAGTTTGCAAAATTGTTTCGCTCAACAGTTTGCGTGTATCGGGGTTGATGGGGTGAGCAATGTCCTTATATTCCCCCTCTTTCGTCTTGCGACTGGGCATTGCCACAAACAAACCTTCGGTACCGTCAATAATTTTGATGTCGTGAACAACAAAACAATTGTCAAAAGTAACCGATGCCAATGCTTTAAGTTTGCTGTCTTCCTTATCCACTTTACGGATTCTTACTTCGGAAATTCTCATTGTGCTTACCTTAAAGTTATTTATTTAAGAGAAAGGGCAAAATTGCGCCTTCTTATATAAAAATTATACAGTAAAAAGTTTTCATTTTCAAGGGGGAAAACTCAAAAGTAAAAAAACAAATTTCAAATTCATTTTTGCACGTTACAAGGTAATCTAGCATAAAATTTAGGTATGATATTTTATGTAGGAATTGGTGGGTCGGGCATGACGGCACTTGCATTAAGCGACTTGGCGCAGGGAAAGGTTGTGGCAGGTGTTGACAAATCCGACGGCGAAAACTGTCGACTATTGAAAAGCAAGGGCGCAAAAGTTGTACATACTCACGCCAAAGAAAACGTAAAAGATGCAACACTCGTTGTGTATTCTTTGGCAACAGAAAACTCTTGCGAAGTATCTTGGGCAAAGCAACAAAATATTCCTTGTGTTTCTCGGCATCAATACTTGGCAGAGAAGTTTAACCATGCAAAAAACAAAATTGCCGTATGTGGCACTCACGGAAAAACCACCACGACCTTGTTATTGTGCCACCTTTTGAACTATCTGGGGCAAAAGGTTACTTGTTTTGCAGGAGCAACGCCCAAAACAAATTGTTATTGTGCCGATTGTGTTGTTGTAGAGGGGTGCGAATACAAAGACAGTTTTTTAACCTTGCATCCCGATGACGTAATTTGCTTAAATGTAGAATTTGACCACCCCGACTATTTCAAAGACGTAAAAGAGGTGGAAAGAAGTTTCAAAAAGTTTTTTGCACAAAGCAAAAGGGTTTTTTCTTGTTGTGGCAAAGCAAAAGAGAAAAACGTTTTTGACCTATTTGAAGATTACCGTTACGCACAAAAAACTTTGTTGGACGGACGGGAGGAAATAGAAATATACAAACGAGATTTGTTGCAACTTGTCTGTCAAACTTCCTTGCCCAGCTGTGCTGTGGTTGAAGTGTTTGCCGGTGCTTTTTACCTTTTTGAAAAGGGCTTCAATAAAGAAAAAATTGCACAAGGAATAGAAAGTTTTTGTGGTGTTTCTCGTCGTTGGCAAAAGATACAGACGAAGTGGTGCAAACTTGTCGTGGAC
>JAGBWW010000033.1 GCA_017629595.1 Clostridia bacterium
TCATCATATCACTGCCACATGCCGAATAAACTTCGTTTTCAATGCTTTCGCTTCCACAGATAACCTCTGCATCAAGCAAATCTTTGATTTCGCTTATCTTCATAAAAGTTTTATTCCTTTGAACTTTATCAGTCGGCGTATTTTGCAATAATTCCGTCAATGTCCTTCTCGGTAAGACGTCCATAAACGTCCTCGTTAACGGTAAGTACGGGTGCCAAACCACAAGCGCCCAAGCAAGAAACGATTTCTACCGTAAACATAAGGTCGGGGGTGGTTTTTTGACCGTCCGTCAAACCAAGTTCTTTTCTCAATTTTTCCAAAATAGGGATGGATTTTCTTACGTGACAGGCTGTTCCGTCGCAAATGCGGATGACGTATTTGCCTTTGGGTTCCAATGAAAAGTTTTCATAGAAGGTTGCCACGCTGTAAGCTTTTGCTTGACTAATTCCCAATTTGTCAGCGATGCGGGGAAAGAATTCTTTGGGTATGTAGTGATAGTGCTCTTGAATTTCTTGCAAAATAGAAATTATAGCAGTGGCCTTGTGGTCATGCTTTGCAACGATATCATCTACAATAGAGAAGTCTAAGTTGCTCATATATATTCCTCCATTAAAATATTTAACAAAAATTAAGATGGGTAAAAATCAATAGTAATGGATTTTCACCTTTTTGCCCATTGCCTCCAAATATTTGGAAAGTTGCTCAATCAAGTGCATTTTGATATTGAAAGTAATAGGCAAGTTGGGGTTTTGGTGAGCCGAATTTATGGCTCGTCCCACGTAAAAGTTTATGTCAGTTGCTTCTTCAAAAAGCATACGCGCAATTTTACTTGCGCCGTCTTGATTGCTACTCCAACGTTTGTAACTGTCATAGCTTTCAAGGTGATTTTTTGCATATTCCAAAACTCTATTTACCGTGATGACCCCTTCGGTAACCAAGTCCACGCCCTCAATGTGGGCAATGGGTGGAATGTCTTTATCAAAATAGTCCAACGTGGGGACAAGGGGTTTTTTCAAGAAATCGGCAACGATGGTACTTGTCGTGCCACCGCAAACTATGTGTTTACCTTCTTCACGGAAGAAAGAAGACATCATTTTGTATTCGTCGTCTTTATTGTAAGGGGGGCCAAGCATCAAATTCGTTTGGTGTCTTTGACCAATTCTCATTGCGCACACTGTTGCATCGTCTTTGGGGTTTGCCTTGTAAAGTCGGTTTACTTCGGAAAGCAAAACTCTTGCCAACATTTTGGCAGAATATCTAACTTGGCAAAATGGTGCAATGAAATCAACAATTTTATCTATTTGCCAACCCATATCAAAGTAGGTGCCAACACCAGCGTGAGTTACGCCGTCCGACATCATCAAAAATACGTCGCCAATTTGTGCTTGGCAGGTTGCAAAACGCAAAGTTTTACCGCCAATTTGGCGTTCTTCAAAGTCAAGGGCGACCTTCTTTCCGTCACGAATAAGCAACAATTCGGGGTTGTCATATTCAATTATATAAACTTTTCCGTCAGGTTTTACGTCAACGACGGAAAAAGTGGAGTAGGCAACGCCATAGGTGGACGAAACGGGCAACGTTTGAACAATTGCGTCAACAGCCTCGCTTATGGAAAGGTCACTTGCAACAATTGTAGAAACCAATTTTGACGTCAAAATGGACAAAATATTTGCCTTTACGCCACTACCAAGACCGTCGGCAAGAGCAATCACCGTGCTTTGGTCGGTGGAGTTTTGTGCAATCTCCACGTGATCGCCACACAATTGTTCGCCACTGTGCGTAAGGCTCAAAAAGCCAATGTCGGCAAACAATCTATTTGTTTTCATCTATAATGGACTCCTTCAACTTTGTCAAAGCCACCTTTGTTTCGGCTGCCGTTTCGCCCAAAAGAAGTGCAATTTCTTGAACGATGCGCATTTGTCTGTCAACCACTTGGTCGGCAATTTCCATTGTCTTTTTGTCCGTTTCTTCCTTTTTAAGGCGAATACGTGTAGAAATATTTACGTCACGAATATAAATAAGGTAAATTTCCGTTTTTTGACCTTTTGCAATGGATACTTTGAAATATTTGTCGCAGTCGGCAACGTAGGTAAGACGGTCACGAATAGATATGCCCATATTTACCACTTCATCAAAAAGGTTGCAAGGCAAAAGTTTCGTTACGTGTTGACCAACGTAAGGGGTACGGTGTTTAAGACCCATCATTTGCATCAAAGAACGGTTAACTCTCAAAACTTCCCCTTGCAAATTGGTTACGATAATTCCGTTTGGCGTATTGTCCAAAATTGCATCGGAAAATCTTTCTGCACGCAAAGCCAAATAGGGCATACACATTGTCATTTCCGATTTTCCTTGCAAAATGGCGATGGCCTTTTCTGCACAAGTGTTGTAGCCACAAGCACCACAGTTGAAGTGATCAACAGCTTTAAATTTACCCATTTTTTTGAGCATATCTTTTATTTGAGCAGTGGTGGGCATGGGAGTTTCAATGCCGGTGCCTATTTGGTTAAGTGTAACGTCCACGTTGTAAAGAGTGCAATCGCATGTCGTTGCACTTTCAATTATCGCTTGATGTCGTCTAAGTTTTGAATTTATACTGTCGTTCATCAAAACCGAGCCAATGCAACCGTCTGCGCAAGACCAAAGTTCCAAAAAGCAGTTTGAAATGGGCTTTTTTACAACTTCACGCAAAACTTTTACGCAGTTGTCTGGGCCGGAAAATGCCATATAGGTACGACCGTCCACTCGTTCAAGATTTCGTATAATTCCTGCGTGTACGGCAAACGAGCGTTGTTTGTTGGGAGTGTCTTTTTTCGTTTGTGCAACGGATATGCCTTTATTTTTGAAAAGCTGTGCAAGTTGATTAAAAGGCAACACGGCATCGGCCAAAGATTGCGTTTCTAAAGAGGCAATGCAAGGAGAAACGTAAACAATTTTGGCAGTGGGGTTTTCTTGTCTTATGATTTTTGCGTGTGCTCCAAAAGGAGTTTCTACCGGTGCAAGATTGTCAATGAGGGTGGGGAAGTGCTTTTTAATAAGCAAATTCACCGAAGGACAGGCAGAAGAAATGACAAAGGAATTTTTCGCCACGATCTCGTCGTAACGTTTTGCAACTGCCCTTGCTCCAATGGAAGTTTCTTGTGCATCTAAAAAGCCAAGTTGAAGCAATGCTTCTTTTAGATTTTCAAAGCCCACGTTGTCAAAATAAGCAACAAAAGCAGGGTCCACCGACGCAATTGCATTGCCCGTTTCAATCAAAGACAAAACATTGTTTGTTTGGTCTGCAATTTGTGTAACACGTTGGTGGCACACGTCCACGCAAGAGCCACACAAAACGCATTCGTCAGCAATAAGGTTTGCTTGTCCGTTGCTAAATTTAATGGATTTAACAGGACAATGACGAATACATTTGTAACAGTTTTGGCAATTTGTACCTTTAAACGTCAAACAATTCATCTTACTTTTCTCCAAAATTCGCACTTTTTCCTTTTGGGTAAAGCCCAATTTTTACACGTACATTTTAGCACAAATTTCTTGAAAATACAACAGTAAACGCCCTTCAAAAACAAATTGGCAAAAAAGAATAATTAGCAATGCAATTAGTCACACTAAATTGTAGCAAAACCTATACCATACAAGGCAAAATAAGCATTGAAAATTGCTCGAAGAGTTTTATAATATACTTAGTGTAAGATAATCAACACAGTGTTAAAAAATAGGAGATTTTATGAAAAGTGATAGACGTGTAAAATACACAAAAATGGTATTGAGAAACAGTTTGATACAACTGTTAAACGAAAAACCCTTTGAAAAAATCACCATCAAAGAACTTTGCCAACGAGCCGACGTCAATCGTGGCACGTTTTACGTTCACTACAACGACCAAGAGGATTTGCTTCAACAAATTCAGGACGAATTAATTGAAGGTATGCAAAACTTGTGCGAAAAAGGCGGATGCAAAAAATCCGATTGGTTCAAATACGTGCGTGAAAACAAAGACGCAGTGCTGTGTTTGTACTCTCACAAAGCGACGAAATCTTTTGCCGAACGAATCAACTCGTTGTTGCGAGAGTATCTAAAACTATCGGTAAAGGATCGTGGAATCAAAAACGAGGGCAAAAACGAAATTTTGTTTGACTATTTGGTAAGTGGCATTGTTGGATGCACGTTGCATTGGTTGACACGAGATTGCCCCTGCGATGATGAGCAACTTATATGCATTTTGGAACGACTTTGGCAAGGCACCGTTTCTGAATTTGTAAAGTAGCAATAAAAAAAGCATTTTACAAAAGTTTTTGCAAAGGAAATAGTGTAACAAAGATAATAACACCCAAGCCAAAAAACTCACACAAAACCAAACGTTGCATTTCACTTTCCCAAAAACAATTTGAAAACAACCAACAAAAAAAGGCACACCCAAAGTGGTGTGCTTTTGTTCAATCTGGCGGAGGCGGAGGGATTCGCAAGGAGCGTAAGCGACACAAATAGTGAGCAAAATAATTTAGCGAACGTCACGTTATTTCGTTTTCACGACGCTGAAGCATAAAAAAAGCACGAGCAGGGTGTTTTCACCGGTGTCGTGCTTTTAATCTGTGAAAGAGCGACCAAAAGGTGCGTAAAGTGGGGTAAGAACGACCAAAAGTACACCTATTGATCGTTAATTTCCATGTAGTAGTATTCTTCCGAACAACTAAGCATTGTATAGCCGTCTTTTTTTAACTGTTCTACAAGAGCAACATATTCATCCGGGCTGACAAAA
>JAGBWW010000034.1 GCA_017629595.1 Clostridia bacterium
CCTGCAACGTGACGGGACGTACCGGACAAAATTACGTTGTTGCCCAAATCGTTGTGGTTTTCGTACAAACCCCACTTTTGAAAACGTTTGTCAAGTTGCTTTTGAAGTGGCTTGTAATCAATTTTAAAAGGTTTTGCGACAACAATGGTCAACAACAGTTGGTTGTCCACAAACCTTGCCACAACGTGTTTTACAAGTCCATATTTCTTTTGAGAATTGTATGGCTCAATTGCGTAGGTGTCAAAAAAGTTTTTGCAAACGTCTGCCACCGTTTTTGCCCACTCTTGACATAACAAGCAGTTGTTGTCGGGCAAGGCAACAACGTTGTGCGAACCTTGTTTGTACATACCCAAAAGAACGTTGCCCTTTCGGCCTGCAACGGGCAAGGCAATTTTGTTGCGATAACCAAACTGCATGGGAGACGCCACAATTTTTGGACAATCCACCGTCAAACCACCCAATTTGGCAAGGTTTCTTTGCACCTTTTCCGCTTTGAATTTGAGTTGACTTTCGTAGGTTGCGTTTTGCAAATTGCATCCACCGCATTTGCCAAAAACAGGGCAAGGTGCAACAACTCTATCTTTTGACGGCACTTCAACTTTTTTCAAATCGGCAAAGGCGATAGGCTTTCTTTTGTTTACAAAGTTAACTTTGGCAACAATTTGGTCGCCTGCCAAAGCGTACGGAACAAACACGGTGTATTCGCCGTGTTTTGCAATACCCACTCCATCTACGCCTTGCGAGTCTATTGATAATTGAATTAAATCGTCTTGTTTCATATTTTTGTTAATCTCTGCCTTTATTTCGGCACATACTTTCACATATAACTTAAACTATATTGTACTACAAAGGTTGGCAGTTTGCAATACTCTACTTTGTAAAAATATATAAACTTATATTATATAAACTCTTATTTGCACAAAAAAAACCACTCAAACTGTTTGTTTGAGTGGTTTTGATTTTTTTATTACATTTCCAAAATGATGGGCAAAATCAAAGGGTAACGTTTGAGGTTTGCCTTGACGTATTTACGCACCAATTTTTGCAAAGATTGTTTAAGGGCAGGTATGCTACTTTGCAACAAGGGGGTTGCATCCAATTGTTGACGCACCAAAGCTTTGATTTCTTCTTGCATTTGCACTGCCGATTCATCTCCCATCGTGAAGCAACCACGAGAAATAAGTTCGGGTCCGGACAAAATTGCACGAGTTTCTTTGCCCACGCCAACGGCAATAATCAAAATGCCGTCTTCCGACATGGTAAGTCTGTCTTTCAAGACAAAGTCTGAAATGTCGCCAATGCCCAAACCGTCCACAAGCACCGCGCCTGCTTCCACTTTGGCTTTTACTTTGATACCACTTCCATCAATGGTAACCGAGTCACCCACTTCGGGCAAAACGATGTTTTTCTTGCGTACGCCCATTTCTTCGGCAAGTTGTGCGTGCATTTTGAGATGTCTATATTCGCCGTGCACAGGGATGAAATACTTGGGTTTTACCAATGATTGAATAAGTTTAAGTTCTTCTTGACAAGCGTGTCCCGACGAGTGAATTGCTTCCAACTTGTTGTAAATGACGTTTGCACCAAGACGGTACAAGTTGTTGATTACGTTGTAAACGTCTCTTTCGTTGCCGGGAATTTGACTGCTGGACAAAACAATCGTATCGTTTTCGCCAACTTGAACCTTGTTAAATTCGCCCGATGCCATTCTTGTCAAACTGGACATAGGTTCGCCTTGCGTACCCGTTGCCAAAATGCAAATTTTGCCATCGTCAAAATCTTCAACACGGTTGATATCTATAAATTGCGCCCTGTCCAACGCCAAATAACCAATGCGCTCTGCCGTTTCCAATGCGTTTGCCATGCTCTTGCCCGATACGGCAATTTTGCGTTTGTGCTTGATGGCAAGGTCAACAATCATACCCAAACGGTCAATGTTGGAAGCAAACGTAGCCACAATAAGTCGTCTGCCCTTGTTTTCGGCAAAGACTTTGTTCATTGTTTCGGCGACAACCGATTCGCTCAACGTGTAGCCTTCGTGGTCCACGTTGGTGGAGTCTGCCATAAGCAACAAAACCCCTTGTTTGCCCAATTCGGCAAATCTGCCAAGATTCATTGTTTCCGGCCCAATGGGAGTATAGTCAATTTTGAAGTCACCTGTGTGCAAAATTTTACCTGCACCACAAGTTAGACATACTGCCAAACTGCCTGCAACCGAGTGGGTCACGTTGATAAATTCAGCAGAAAAATCGCCCAATTGACAAATTGTTCTATCGGAAACCTCTTTCAAAGTTGCCGACGTGATGCCGTGTTCAATAAGTTTGTGTTGCAACAAACCCAACGTTAATTTTGTGCCAAATACGGGTACTTTGGGAAATTCCTTCAAAAAGAAACTGACTGCACCAATGTGGTCTTCGTGACCGTGTGTCAAAATTAAACCTTTTATTTGTTCCCTTTTTGTCTTTAAGTAACCAAAGTCGGGAATTACAACGTCAATGCCCGGCATGTCGCTTGTAGGAAATGACAAACCGCAGTCCAAAACCACAACACTTTTGCCATATTCAAAAAGTGTCATATTTTTGCCAATTTCACCCACGCCACCCATAAAGACGACGTTAAGTTTTTTCTTGCCAACACTGGCGCTATTATTATTTTTGTTTGATTTGCTCATTTTTCACCTAAAAAACAACCACCCAAGGCTTTATGCGTTGGGTGAATGTTGTTCTATTTCGTTTATGCTGGGAATTTTTAACCTTACGGAGAAGTAGGGTTTTTGTTGGCTTTCAAAGTATTCCACTGCGCCAACGTTTTTGTTTACGTAAAAGCCTGCAAAGGAAATCAACGAGCCCAATGCCGACCAAAGAGGACTTGCGCCCACCAAAGATGCCAATATAAGCGTTGCCAACGTAAGCAATGTGGAAACACCCATTGTCAACAAGTATTTTACAAACACCGAGCCAAAGTGATATGGAATAAGGCTGAGTGCCTTTTTGAAAGCAGTCCAAGGTTTTGTTGCGTCAACAACCATGCAAGGCAACCACAAAGAAAACAAGGTGTGTCTTGCAACGTACAAAATTGCCAAAACAACTGCCGTCACAATAAAGGAAAGTGCCGTAAAACCACCGAATACCGTTTCAAAAAACAAGAACAATCCCATTGAAGAACAAATGATGATTGCATCCAACCAAATTGTCATAACAAATTGGCAAAGCAAAAAGCGGAAAGACCAACCGATTTTTTTGAAGAAATACCAGCTGAAAGGTCTAAACGCGTTGCTTTCCATAAATTCAACGATTTGGCACATTACCGAAACGTCACAAAGACCGACAAACATACGGTAAAGCATAAATAACAACAAACCGATTAAATAACTGAAAAATACCAAATTGCCAAAATTGGGAATTGCTTCAATGGCTGTTATAAATTGATTTACCAAAGTTCTTACGTTTTCGGTAACAATTTGGTTGGTGAGAGTGCCTTGAACAAGTTCGTCAAAAGTCATACCTGCAAAAGCAGAAAAGTCCAAAGTACCAATGACTGCCACCACTGCATCAAAACGTCGTGAAAAGAAAGCAACACTAAAGCCAACACACATGCAAACACGATGAGTTGGACCAAGATTGTCTTTAACATGGTCTGCCAATTGATGGCAGCTATTTTTAACGATTTGGCGTATTTCATTTGCTTCTCCAAATGTTGTGTTTCAAGTCTTTGCGTTCGACTTCTTCAAACAACGTGTAAATTCTTTTGCCATAACTGGGCAAATACATAATCCACATCAAGAAATACAACGAGGAAATAACTTCCTTAAATTGAGGCAAATAGATGGGCAAAATGTAATAAACCGCAGTTGTAAACAAAAATACGTAAACCAAAGTAAATGCTACTTTGTAAAAGTATTTGCTGACAATTTTGATTGAGTAGTGTGCTGCCATGTTGATGCGGAATCCTTCGCATTGAACGGCAGGCAACGTGCATAAAAACAACGATGCAAGCATCACAAAAGCAATTTTTGCCACAATTTGCAAAACCACCGTGACTGTCAAATTCAAAACGGAATCAAAGACAAAGAAAGACACCAAATAGCCCAAGCCCGTCGCAATAAGAGTAAACAATTCACATGCAATGACACAAAGGATGACAAAACATGCGCAAGTAGGCAACAGGCGAACACCAAATTTGTAGGTGCCGGAAAAGTTGTTTACACCAAGGCGCATATGTCTTTGAATGTTTGCCAACATAAAACTCATACTGATGCATCCAAGGATGCATGCAAGCAAGAACAACCACCAACGTTCTCCAAAATTGAAGAAGGAGAAATAGTTTAATACTTCTATGTAAAGGTAGTCGCGCAATACAAAATTGGGGTTGGAAAGATATCTGACAAACAACGCTACGTTGCTGTGGTCAACACAAGTAAGCCCCAATGCCACTGCGGGCAAAATTGCAATCAAAAACAACTTGATAAAGTTGTTAAAAATATACATTGGTGTTGTTTCACGAATATTTTTCATAGTACCCGTATTATACAACAAAACAGCCAAATTTTCAACACTTTTTAATTAAATTACTAATATGTACTTAATTATATTTAACCAAAAAGATAAATTTGAAACAGCTTTCCACCCTTTTTATTTTTTTACGGTGTGAAAAAAAAGCAAAAACGGCTTGCACTCTTTGGTACAAGCCGTTGGGACAAATTATTTCAAACCTTTCACGTAGGACAAAAGATAGTCGTAATATTCGCCAAAATAGTAACGCATGGAGGCGTCGCTTTGCAAAAGTTTTTGAGCCATTACCTTTGGCATATTGGCAAAATATTCTTTTGCTTTTTCAAGTTTTTCTTGCATTGCCATCTTCTCTACACCACTTTTGCCGATTGAAGCGTACATATCGGCAATCTTCTTTGCACGAGCCACCTCATCGTTTTTTGCTTTGTTCAACGCTTCGGCACGCTCGGCTTGGTAAAGGGCTTCCTTTCGGTCAATTTCGTTGTTGTATTCCACCACGTCTTGATATTCTTTTTGGGCAGATTCCAACATATCTTGTGCTTTGGCAACAACCGAACTGTCGTGACTTTTTTGCAATGCTTCCAATGCTTCTTGCGTTTGTTTTTGAAGCTGTTCCAATTGCGCAGTCACCAAAGCAACTTTATTTTTGTATTCGGCGTCAACGTCACCTGCTTTTTCGCCGTATTGGTCTTTGGCAAATTGGACGGCACTCGTGACGATACTGCTTCTTGCCACGCCTTTGCCCGTTGCATCTTCTTTTATGGAGGCAATTTCTTTTTCTAAATTGCGATTGATGGTCTTTTTAGAGGCTTCGGCGTCTTGCGTTGCTTGGACGATTTTGTTGTTCAAAGTATTTTGACCTTTGGATTTGTTTTCTTCAATGGAATGCTTGTTGGTTTCGTACTTGGATTGAAGGGCTTCACGAGCCAATTTGTACAATTCGTCTTCGGTGGGCATGTCGTACTCACGCTTGGTCAAACCCAATGAATCGGGCATATCCAAATCCACTTTGCCAACGTCTGCGCTGTACTTTTTGTCTATGCCTTCCAACTCTGATTTGAATTTGTTAAATTGTTCCAAATAAAGCTTTTCCATATCGTCACCTTGGCCAACGCTTCCTTGCTCCTTGGCTTTGGTTGTAAATTGTGAAAAAATAGACATTTTTGTTTCTCCTTAAATTGAATATAACGACAGTTTTTCAAATTGACTGCACAAAAGTTGATTTGCATCCTTAAAACAAACGCCCGAAAGATATCTTATGGGTACAAATTCTTCCTCTTGTGGATTGGTCAAACTGAACACTGCTTTTTGGCACAGATTTTCTTTTTGGCAAACGACTTTTAACGTGTCGCCATCTACGATGACGTCACTTGCCGACCTTTCTTGAGATTTGACAAGGGAGACAAAGTCGCTCCAATTTTCCGTTTCGTATATACACAATCGTGATGCTGACTGTACCACCAACACCTTGTGCTGTTGATTTTTGGTGCAAAACACCTTCATTGCCTTTTCAGTTTGAAGCTGTTGACATAATTCCAAAGGGGAAACTTGACCGTCGTCGCCCAAAATTGCACGATACACCTTGTTTCTCACAACCAAAAACATCACCCTTTCTTGGTCTTTGACAATGGAAAAGTTACTCACACCAAGAGCCAAAGTTTTTTCCTCACTCGTGTCTATGCGACGCAAAATAAGAGAGCCACCTTGTAAATACAAAAGATGCAAAACTGAATCAAGTTTCAACAACTTGCATTGGACAATTTGTCCTTGCAAATTTATTTCGGCAGTTTCTTCCCCCTTTACAACGTAAACAGTAGGGGAAACCAACTTTCCATAAACCACGTCGTCGTCCAAACAAGTAAAAGGCACTGCGTCCACGTTTTGTTCAACAAAACTGCCCATAACTTGCATGGTTATGCAACTTGTAAAAGAGTTTGTGGAAATAAACCTTGTTGAATAACGATTGCTACCCGATGAAGCGTTTTTTACGGTGTAACTGAAATTGCCAACCGCCTGCGTCAGCGAAAGAAAGGTGCTGTCTATGTAAACCCCGTTGAAAAAGTGCTGAATTTCCACTTCTTCTTGACAGTTTGCAACAATAGAACAGTTTATAAGGACGCTTCCTGCTTTGGAGCAAGAAAAATGAAAGTCCCAGCTTTCTTGTGGTATGCAAACGCCGTCCTTCTTTTGGCTTAGAGTATTTTCAGCAGTGCGTTGCGTCACCTTGTAAAGGTTTTGAAAGTGTTTTTCCAACTGTGTAACCTTTGTGTAGGCTACTTTGCCATAGTTCATACTTCCTCCGAATAGGTCTTGTAAACAACCCTAGGCATACTGACGTACAAGGTGGGATTTTCCGTGTAAAAAGCAAAAGAAAAGGTTTTGCCAGACAACTTCAAAGGCACCTTTTGTGCAAGTTTACTGCCCATAATTTCAACAAGGTGCAGTTGCCCATCACACTCCACTTCAAGCGTCACGTCGGCTTGGGTGATTAAGACTATGTATTCTAAATACTTTTGTGCCAAACTTTGCCCCAACTGACTTTGGGGCATTTTCCAATATTTGGGCAAAACCGTGTCCATCAACTTGCCACTTGACGTAAGCATTCCCACCTTTTTGCCCAAACCGTCGCCCAAACACATCAAAAGAGTGCCGTTTTTTAAGGTGGTGTTTTTCATGAAATGCACGTCTGCACCACGAATTATGGAAACGTTGCCCTTTTGCAAATCGTAAACCACAACGGCGTTGTTTTGAAAATGCTGTTCGTTGCTGTATCGTACGTCTTCGCCAAAGTTGAGTTTGCATGCGAGAAAATATTTGCCACCACTGTATTCAGCACAAGCGTTTACGTTTTCCATTTGGTCAAACAAACCACTTAAATCGTAAAGCAATTTGGTAGTTTCCGCACCGTCAAACAGATACAATCCGTCTTGCGACAAAAACAAAATTTTATCACCACAAATGGAAACGGTTTGTGGATAGATTTTTCCACTTGTTACAAAAAGTTGCGTTACAGCAAAATCTTGTTGAGAAGAATATGCCGAAACACGAGCAATGCCGTACTCTCTAAAAACGTATAAATAGTCGGCAAAGGACACCACTTTGAGTAATTTGCCACGGTCGTCGGCCATTTCCACGTAACCTGCTTCGGTGGCTGAAACGTTCCAATTTGTAGGATTTAAGTCGTCGGAAAACCACAAAACGTTGTCCAAACAACCGAAAATGCGTTCGTAGTGGACGCACATAGATGAAATTTGTGGTGCCGATTCTATTGCATAGAAATTTTGACCATCAAACACCTTCAATGTGTCTTTTGCCGAGCAAAAAATGATGACGTCCTCTTCGCCCAAACGGTAGTTTACAGCATCCGGTACGGCAGACATTGGCTCGGTGGAAATTTTTACAATCTCGCCGTTGTCCACGTTGCCACTGTACAAATGATAATCGTCACAAAAGGCAATCAAATGGGACTTGCCATCGTTGGAAACGTAGTGCCAAACACGGAGCACGTCGTTTTTAAAAACAAAATTCTCAAAACCTTCAATGCCGTAAAGTGATTTCAACGCACCGGACGAGCCGTCGCAGTTGAAATTGAGTCGGGACACCGTTTGTGAAAGCAAATTTTCGTCCAAAACGGTATTCGTCGTGCCAAATCCCAACGAAACGATTTTTGCCTTTCCTTTCTTGGAAGGTAAGCGATTGGTGTAAAACATTATTGCCAACTCCTTTGTTTTAGATTGAGTGGCGTCTTTTTGCGTGTTGCAACTGCCAAGGCAGATTTGAAGCGACTGTCCCAAATGGACATATCGTCATACATACCCTTTCGCAAACAATATTCGGCGCATACGCCATAGGCGAAAATCCTTTCTTCAATGGCAGGAAGTCCACAAACAACTTCTCCAAAATAGTCCACGTAGGTTGGTCTTGTGGAATAAATTGAAGTGAACTCTCCGTCCTTTTTGCAAAGAAGCCCACTTGCGCCATAAAGAAAACCTACATCCTTACCGTCGCCGTCTTTTAAAGAGAAAATTTCAATTAAATTTTCAAATTGATCAAAAGATACGATGCCGTTTTTTGAAACAACGGTTTTTTGACGATACAAGGGGGCATAATTGTGTGCCAATTCATCGCAAACGGTGTTGCAACAATGCACCAAAGTTTCCACCGTTGCCGTTTTTATCTCTTGTTGCAACAACACTTCTTCGCCGTTTGGTTCAAACAATACCCGTGGAAGTTCTAAACCAAGAAATTTGTCCACCGTTTGGATTATTTGAGATATTTTCATAGTTCCTCCAAAAGGCGGTGAGTGTTTTCCATTTGTTGTCGTTGAGCTTGTTTTTCCAACTCCAAGTTGTTTTTGTCCATCTCTTCAAACAGTTTTTGGGCATTTTTTACCTGCGTTTGCCTTGTGAAAAGTACGGTGCGCCAGTCTAAACAATCATAAGGAACCACAAAACAAAGAGTGGGCTTTTGACGCTTGTTATGTACTTCGTATTTGCAAGTTTTGGTATCAAACACCAAAAAATAGTCTTCATCAATTTGTTTGAGAGCCCAACCTATATCAAACAAATCACACGTCACCGCCATTTTCATAATGTTATGCCTCGGTGATAGAGGTCAAAACTGCTTGACCAATGGGTCTGTCGCAAATGAGGTCGGCATATTTTACCAAAGTTGCAGAGTAAGAAGGTCTTCCTGCCGTTTGTTTCAAAACGTTGCCACCTTCACCTTCCAACCAACGCCAATCGCAAAGTTGATGCAAATGGAAGTCTTTTGTGTTGAGAATATACATTGTGCCTTGAGGACAGAAACGGTCGCTTACAATGGGAATACCGTTGTAAGAAATTGCTTTGTAACCACCTTGCAAATTCATATAGTCAACGTTTGTGCGGTTTGTGATGAGATAGTTTTGGTATGCACGTTTTACACCTGCAGAGCAAACGATGAAGTCTGCCATGCTACCTGCCGTTTCGTCCAAAGTGTCAATTGCAGTTTGGATGGAAATGTCCGTCAACGTGGGGGTTGTTGCTATGTAAGGTGTCAACCAAGCGTTGCTTGCTCTTGTAAGACCGTACAAACTTGCCGAATCAGAGAAGATTGCACCCAAGCCTGTCAATTCCAAGTTGTAACTGCCTTGAATTGTGATGAAATCGTCAACGGAAATCGTGCCTGTTGCAATTGTTGCGCCGTCCAAAGTAATTGTTTTGTTGATGCGGTCAACGGAAACGATTCTTCTGTTGGATGCACCGGAAACAACGCTTGTGTTGGATACGACGTCAATTACTTGACCTTCAATTACGTTTTTGACGCTGTCAACCGTAATTACGTTACCACTTGTGGCGACAACTTTGCAAAGTTTGCCGGAACCATCGCCAAACAACATTCTGCCAAAGTTGAATTTGCTTGCTTTGAGCAAGCCTTCCATTTCTGCATTGAGAAGGTTTACAAAAGCACCTGCAGAGTTTGCACTCGCTCTAATTGCCTTGTCGGACAATTCAATTGTGCCGTAAAGGTTTTTCAAAGTAAGCACGAATTGTGCATAATTGTTTTGTGCGGAAGTGGGCAAAGCGCCTGTTTCGGTACCTGCACCGACACCACCGTTTACACCAAAAGGTGCAAGTTTTCTGATTTCTTTACCCCAAACGTCACTGGACGTGTGTTCAATTTGTGCCAAGAGGGGGTTTACGGATGTGTTGAGTTGGTCTGCAACAACACCCAAATACAAAGTTTTAAGTGCATTTTCGGCACTTGTGAGTGTTACCATAATTAAATTGCTCCTAATCTAATATTTTTTTTGCCAATTCGCCTGCTTGTTGTAAAGTTTTGGGTTTTAACGGAGGCAACACCGATATACTGCCACCATTGCCACAAATTGAAGGAGGCACGCCATTTGCGGGTGATTGTTCCTTGTTTTCGGGCGAATTGTTGGTGGTCTCCATTTGAAAAAGTTTTTGCAAAATGGTTTCCACAATTTGAGGATTTTCCAGCATTTTATCAACGAAAGCAACGTCAACACCTTCGTTGGGGCAAATTGGTTGGGGTGGCGTTAAGCTTGTACCCCTTTGAAGTTGTGCCAACTGTTGACATTTTTGAGTGAAACTCTTTTCCAGTTGGCTGTATGCTTTTTCCAGCTCTTCAACCGTCTTAAATTTGTTCATTTGTCACCTTGTACTGTTGCAACAGTTTGTGTTGCTCAATGTGAGCCAACACCTTGTCACGGTCGCGCTTTGCTTCGCCACTTATTACGTATCGCGTGTGTTCGGCAACGTGAATATCGTGGTCGTCCACCGATAATAACTCGGCGTGGTCAATGTCAAAATTCTCTTTTTGTGCCTTTTTGGCGTGAAGTTTTGTCAAGTCAAGACTGTCTTCCCAATTGCCAAAACCCATCATTTGAAGCACCTTCGCTTTGGCACTTTTGGTCATTTTGCCATCATCATCGGTCAATATGCCCATTTTGACCAATTCGCTCACCATGTTTCTTCTGCTTGTTATTGAATTGGTAAGGTCGTTTTCGGTGTCAAAAACAATGTCGTCGCTGGAAAGGTCATTGCTCTTGAAATAAAATTCTTCCACCTTACCTTCATCGTTGGCTATCTTGCCCAACTTTGGAGAGGTTGCAAACTGCTTGTAAAGTCGCAAAAGATACTTTGCCAACAGTTTAATTGCCATTTTGACGTTTTCAATGCTCATTTGCATTCTTACGTCGTCTTGGTCCAACATCAATTGCAACGCAACACCTGACGATGCTGACGCCGTTTGACTGGTTGTGGCAAATTCCGAAACGCCGGAAACAACGCGAAATTCTTCCAACAAACTTCTTTCTTCGTATGCAAAATCCGTGGGTATGGAGCCGCTCGTCATAAGTTGAGGACGGTTTGCGCCCTGTCTGTACACCAAGATTTTGCCCGGGGAAAGTCCTTCGTCTTCCAAATTTTCAATATCTACACTGCCGTCTTCCACTTCCAACACGCCCATGGTGAGTCGGTTGATAAATTCGTGCTTTCTGTTTTTTACGGCGTTGTATGCTCGTTGTATAGGAATAAGGCGTTCAATTACACTTGCTCCCCAAAAACATCCTGTTTGGTTTTGTGCTTGTTGTCTAATGAAAGGCAACTTGCGTTGACCGTCATCGCCCAAAATGAAGGGCATTTCTCCACTGTACAACAAGTGTTCACCACACACGATTTCCAATTTGCCCTGCTTGTCCGTTGCGTTGGGGCAGGTGTATCTTTCCAACACAAGTACCACGTCACTTTTCTTTTGGTGGGTTACGCTTGGCACGGTGGAATTGTATCCCAAGCCACCGATACCCGTGGTGTTGTCAATGGAAAAGACGGCTATTTCTTCTCCCTTTACGTCAACACCCCAAATCTTTTTGACGTCGGCACATGAATATACTCTGGCGTGAATCAATGAATTGCAATCGTCCAATGATTGCGCCACGTTGGAATCGGGATAAATTTCAAAAGGAGGGCAAACGGTGACGGTGACTTCACCCGTTTTATAGGGTTTGCCTTTGATTTGTCCTTTTCCGTTTTGCCAACCTACTTTGTAGAAAACCGTTCCACAAACTTCACTCCAACCTGTTGCCAAACTCATCAAAGAGTCCATTTCCACCTTGTCAAAGGTATAATTTAAAATCTTTTCTGCTAACTTTGCCGATTGAACGTCCTTTTCATCAGCAGAAAAGGGGCGTACGTGAGGTTTGGGACGTACTTTTGCAAGTCGTGAAAGTCTTGTTTCCACCACCGGTGTTATGTGATTGTACACCTGTTTTTCTTGCCAAAAGAAAAACTTGTCTTCTTGTTCAATGCCACGTGGGGAGATGGAACAATATTGATTGCCCATATTAAAGTTCATATTGAGTTGCCAACTGAGTTCGTATGGGCGTCTGTTTTGTCGTCGTGCTTCAAAATCCCGTTTGATTTCATCAACGATTTCTTCTCTGAATTGCATTTAGATCACTCCTTCGTTGTCGTTTGCGTCATTGCTTTTTTGACTGCGTTGACAACACTTTTTACCTTTTTGTTTTCCACACCAAAGCGAATAATTTTTTCCAAACATTCACGACAAAGATAGGTTTTGCCCATTTTGCCCTTTGTTTCAAAACAATACTCTGCAATGTTGCGACAATTTTTGACGTCACACGTCGTTTTGTAGGTTGATTTCGTTATCATTTTCTTCCTCCTTTTGGTTATTGGTATATTCTTGTAATAAATTTAGCAACCGAACTTTTTCGGCTTGCAAGTTTTCGTCCGAAAGGTCTTCCACACTTTGTACGCTGTCTTGCTCTACCAAAATTTTCAATGCCCCCAAGTCGGCAGGCAGATGTTTTGTGGTAACCTTTCGCTTTGTCAATTTCAAATTTCCGTCGCTGTCGCAAACGTATTCGTCCACCTTTTCTTTGACGGAATATCCTTTGGCCTTTTTGACCAAGATTTTTGTAACAAGTTCTTGAATATTCATCTTCTTTGCCTAAGTTGGCGATATAATCTTTCTTTGTCCAACTGAATTACACTTTTTTCTTCTGCTGGTGCATAGGGTTTTGGCCTTGTCATAAGGTAGTAGCGCAATTCGTCCAAGGCGTGATCGTCCACCTTTACCGGTGTGTCGTCCTTGCCCCAAGAGTACCCTTTCAATTCTTCAATTAGATGCACACAGTTGGAAAAAATCTTTATTTTTGGTGGCCCCGACACAGGTTTTAGATAACTTTTTACACAGTTGATTCCACAAAACAAGTCTTTGTTCACCTTGGGGTTGACGGCAATTCCATTTTCGTAAAACAGTTGACTTACACTTTTTAGTCCGTTTAGATTTACTTGGTTTGCAGCAGAGTCAATCAACGACGTGACGTTGCCGTATTTATCCTTTTTCCAGCCCAGACGATTGCATTTATCTTTTATTTTTTGAGCGTGCCACGAAACGTCCTTGCCTGCATAAAAATGCTCGTCAACAACGTACACCACCCCGTCATGGTCAACGCAATACCAATGACAAGACAATGGGTTGTTTAGCCCCGGGTCAATGGAAAGTGTATCTTGCCACTCTTTTGGAATTTCAAAAGGCTCAATTACGTGCAAGTTTTCGTCAAATTCCGGATAAACAAGACCTGTGTTTGCTTGGAACCGTCCATAACAGCGAGATTCCAACTCTTCTTTGGACATTGTTCGCATCAAATAGTCCACTTCATCTTGATGCAAAAAAGGGTTGTCTTGCCAAGACATAAATTGACACCACACTTCGGGGTTTTTGTTGCGATTTAAGTAAATTTCGTCATATACCCAACTTTTTCCTTTTAATGGCGTCATCGTGCCGAAGACGTGACCACGACAGTCAATTACCCGCATTTGACACTCTTTGTAAATGTCTAGTGGTGGCTCTTCATCAAACCAAACGAAATCCAACGAAGTGCCTTGAAATTTCTCTCGCCCTGCTTCGCAACTTTTGAAAGCAATTTTGCTGGTCGTTCCAAAAACGTTTTTTACCAAAATGTAGTCAATTACACCGTATTCGGCACTTTGTGAACTGCCCGAATGCATAACCACCTTTTCTATCCAACTTTTGTCCAAATAGTTCAAAATTTTTGATTGTGCAACGTCACGCTGTACTTGTTGAGAAAGGGAAACCACCCAACAACTTATAGGCTTGTTTTGCCTAAATGGGTGAATTCCCCTTGCCAACCACACCGTTTCTACTGCACCGCATTGCGTTTTGCCACTTCTATTTCCACCAAAAACCCATCTGTTTTTCTTTTTGCATTTGTGAAAAGCCATTTGCTTTTGATGAATTTTGCCCTTGTTGTAGGAAAAAAGTTTGCATCTCTTTCGCCTTGCTTGTTCTTTTTCTATAACTTTTATTTGTTTAATTATTTGTTGCATTTTTTTATTTCAACGTATGCTCACTCGTGCATATGACAAACTTTTTTCTTTCTTTACATAATAAGAACAAAATTTGCCTCAAAAATCCGTATATAATGTTTGCACTTTGAAAATCCCATCTTTTACAACTAAATTTCTTTTGTGGTTTCTTTTAACCATTTTGCTTGTGACAAATTGCCTTGCCTTACCATTTGCTTTCGCCAACACAATTGAGTGGGTGAGAATTGTGAACGACCAAACGCCTTTGTATTCTTCGCCCGACAAGTCAAAGGTTATTTGTTGGCTGGAAAAAAGTTATTACCTAAAAGTTTTGGAACAAACAGGCAGTTTGTATTTGGTAGAATTGATGGATAACTCTTTTGGATATCCAAAAATTTTGGGATACGTGGACACTCTTGAAGTAGAAATTTGTTCTTCTCCACCACTTGCGCCAACCTACCCCAAAACTTACGTTACCGTCTCCAGCGGAGGGGCGACCATTTACGTTGCACCTTCACTTAATTCACAAGCAATTTACACTGCAACCAACAACCAAAAATTGAATTATTTTGGAACAATTGAAGTGGACGGACAAAGGTGGTACTTCGTTTGGTATTGTCAACAATTGGGATACGTGAGAAGCATTTTCACCACTGAGCCCAACGTTGAGTTGCACCCCACTCCGTTGCACCCTGAACCGGAGCCTGAAACAAACAATCCTCCTCCCAACCACGAAGGAGGAAAAGAAGAAAATCCATTGCCTCAAAACAACCTAACAAGTTGGCTTATGATTGGCTTTGTGGTTCTTTTGGCAACAACCTTGTGCATGGCATTGTTTTTGCCGTCAAAAAGCAAACAACAACCCATATACTTTGGCGAAGATTAGTTAGTTCACACAAAAATCCTTGCCGTAATTTTCCTTAAACCATTTTTCGTCGTATCCACGAATACGCAAAGCCTTTTCAAATGACTCTTTGGCAGATTGAAGCCTTCTGTAAACCGTTCGTTGCGAAAAACTGAACCTTTTGGCAATTTGGTCACGGGTGGCTCGTACTATGTAGCGATAGTAAATCAACGTTCTGTCTTCTCTTGCCAAACTGTTGATTGCTTTTGTGGTTACGTTGTGTAAATTGATTAAACTTTTCTTTTTGTTGACGTAATAAACAATTTTTTCTGCTCTTTTTTGTGTATCGCTCCAACAATCCAAACCGTTGTTGTGCGAACGAACTGCTTGACGATGCACAATATGATTCAATTGTCTTATGACGGGACGTATTGAAGAATAGTTGTTGAGTAGAATTGTTGCATAATCCATTTTTCTCACCTTCCTTTGGGTAAACCCCAAAAATCTTAATTACAAGACGATTATACAACTCCAATTATGACAATGTATGTCAACATTGGCTTGTTTGTGCCAACTTTTTAGAACTTTTGTTCAAACTTTTAAAAAGTTATAAAAAACGACGTTTTTCGCACAAAAAGACAATTTGCCATCTTTTGACGCTTTTTTGTACCATTTGTTTTTAGTTGTAAAAAAAAGTATTAAATAATTGAAAAATGTAGTTAGTTTTGATATAATGAAACAAATGACAAAACAACGTCCGTTTTTAAAGTCGTTGTTGAGGAACTTTTATGAAAAAAATTATTTGTTTGTTGACGGTTTCTATACTTATCTTTTCACTTTGTGGTGTGGTTGCTTTTGCCGAAGGCGAAGCAGAAATCCCCACAAACTTGGTCAACCCCACTTCTTTGGCAATTTTGCAAAACGATGACCAAAAGCAACTTTTTGTCGCTGACAACATCACGGGCAACGCAAGTGTTTTGCACCTTTTTGATGCCGATACGGCAACGTGGCAAAAATCCGTTGAATTGGTTGGAAACGTAAACAAAATTGCAGTATATGGCGACACAATGTATATCATCCAAAAGGATGGATATCGTGTAATTGAAGACTTGAACAATATTGAAGTGGGCGAATTTGTCCCCTTTACAAGCATTGTTGACGTAGCCGTTGTTGGCGACGTCGTTTATGCTTTGCAAAATGGTATTGACGGCTCTTTGGGACACTTTGGCGACCTTTTTGACTTTTCCTTGCCCGGGGACGCCGGCAGTTCCGTCGTAAAAGGTTTTGCAGTAGTAGGTGGCACTCTTTATATCTTGGAAGATGCAACCCTTCGCCTTTTGGGCAACTGGGGACCCACAACAAATGGTGGCTTGACAAACTGCAACTTTGCAGGTGTGTTTGCCTGTGGCGACAACCTTGCATTACACAATGCAAACGACGTTGTGTTTTTGTCAGCACAAAACAGCACCTCTTTGCAATACACTTCTTCTCAAAGTCAAATTGTTTCCGTTTGCGCTGACAGTGACGGCTCTTTGTACGTCTTGCGCAAAGACAACACAATCAAAAAGGTTGTTTTGGATGAAACGTACAGCGAATTGGCAAATTGGGAAATCGGCGACGACACCTATTCGGGCACAATCCCCACGGGTGAATGGACTTCTTACACCCTTTGCAAGGCAAAAAATTATCCCGCAACAATTGTGTATAAGACAACCGATGGCGACACGTCCATTCAACAATTGACAACCTTGTCTCCTTCGGAAGCATTTATCGTATTGAACTATGACAATGCAGACGAAAACTTCTACTACGTCTTTTATGGCAACAAATTTGGTTGGATAAGAAAATCTGCCCTCACTTTGGAAGAAGACCCTTATATTTTGGTTTTGAATACAAACGTTTCAACGGATGCAACCGTTTCCGGCAATTTGTTGAACGAAAACACCTTTATATATTCTTTACCTATTCAAGACCAACGTTATGAAACGGCAACGTCCACAACGTACCCTCGTGGCGAAAAGGTTGTTTTGTTGCAATCTTTCTTCAATTTCTGGTATTTGGTGCAATTTGAAGACGGTACGCAAGGTTTTGTCGCAATTTCCAGCGTGGGCACACTTAAAGTGGAATCGGATTTGACGGTTGTTCTTGCACGCAAAAAGGTAAATTCTTCTTTGTCGGGCGAATACTTTGCCTATGCCGATTGGAAAAATCAAATTCCTTTGACGGATGCAAACGGCAATTCGATTGTTTTGCAAACAGGTCAAGTGGTAAAAATTCTTGCAGAATACGATGGCTATTGCTTGGTGCAATTTGAAGACAACCAAACTTTTGCCTACGTTCAAAGTGACGTTTTGATTGGTTTGCAAGCACTCAACACCAACACCATTTTGGGACTTGTACTTGTTGGAGTGGCAATTGTTATCGGCGTTGTGGTCTTTATCATTTTGAAAGACAAACAAAAGAAACAACTTGAGTTGGAATAAAATTGCTTTTACGTATAAAATGGTGGGGGGGGCGTTTAGCGTCCCCTGCTTTTTTTATAAATTAAATGAATAATCAAATAAAGGAGCATCTATGAAAAAAACATTATCAACGGTTTTATATTTGATTATCGCATTTTCATCTCTTTTGACATGTGCAGGCTGTAGTCAAAACGATATGGTCGTATATACCTTGTCCAACGACCAAACGCACTACGTTGTAAGCGGTCTTGATTATGACCCTGACGAAAAACCCACAAGATTAAATTTGTCCATAAAAAGCCAAATTGACGGCATTCCCGTTACTGAAATAGGCAACGATGCCTTTAACGGCGAAAACTTGGAAAAAATCACATTGCCGTCCACCATCACAAAAATCGGCGACAATGCTTTTTTTGGTTGCAAATATTTGCAAAGAATTGATTTGCCCGACGCTTTGACTCACATTGGCAATCAAGCGTTTGTAGGTTGCTCTTTGATTGAACTTTTGCACGTTGGTGGCAACGTTGACTTTATTGGCGAATATGCTTTTCAAAATTGCACCTCTCTTTCAAGTGTTGTATTTGAAGAAGGAGCAACGACGTTGGGTACGTACACTTTTAACAACTGTGCCAATTTGGTGTACGTAACAATCCCCTCCACCATTGACACCATCGGTTGGGGCGTATTTAGTGATTGTTTCAATTTGAGAGATACTCAATTTTTACCCGATTCCATCCACACCATTGACGGTTGGGCTTTTAGCAATTGTTCACTTCTTGAAACCCTTTACCTTCCCGAAAGTTTGAAGGTCATTGGCGAATATGCCTTTTATGGTTGCAACTTGACGTCGGTCGTCTTGGATGAAGGTTTGGAATACATTGGCGATGGAGCTTTTGAATACAATTTGACGTTGTCAGAATTTTCTTTGCCAAACGGCATAAAACACATTGGCGCAAATATCATCTTTGATACGGCTTTTTATAGCAATCCTGACAACTGGCAAACGGTTTCAAATGGCTCTGGCAACGTTCGTGGTGGTCTTTACGTAAACGACTATTTGTTGACGGTTGATTATTCTTACACAGGTCTTTACACCGTTGAAGACGGTACGGTTTTGATTGCTACAGGCGCATTGTATTCCACAAACGTAATTGGTTTCGTAATCCCCGAAAGCGTAATTTATCTTTGCGAAAATGCAATTGATTACAACAGATTCCTTTTCGCAGTTTATTGCCGTGTCGCACAACAACCAGACACTTGGGAAGATGGTTGGAACCACGTAGATAACGTTACACCACAATTCGGCTACGTTGATTAATAAACAAAAAAAAGCACACTTTTCGTGTGCTTTTTTTTATTGCAAATTTGTGGTGCTTGTGTTGTGCAACAATTAAATTTTAGGGGCGAAAAGGGGGTTTTTAGGGCGTTTTGTTGACGCTTTATTGGTTCAACGCTTCGGCGTAAAGTTCGCTTGTGGTCTTTGTGGTCGTACCCAAAGCAACTTTTGAAACGCTTACTTCGTATGCCGTTTTGGTCAACGTTTCCGTTTCGGAAACCTTCTTTTGGTATTGTCTTGACTGCACCCTGCCACTGATGGAAATGGCTTCGCCTACCGGCAAACCTGAAACAAATCGTGCGTTTCTTCCCCATGCAATGCAAGGAACGTAGTCGCTTTTGTTGTAAGCACGATTGACCGCCAACAATAAATCGCATATTTCTCGTCCAAATGGAGTGGTACGAAAAACGGGTGGTTTGCAAATGTATCCAGAAAGTTCAATGGCGTTTGGATTGACCGTTTCGTTTGCTAACGTTACTTCTTTTACAAATACGCAAAGCATCAGTTTGGAGTGGTCATCCACAAGTTTGTTGTAACTTCTAAACTGTCCATATACCGTGATATCTTTGCCCACTTCAAAAAAGTCCATGGGGGCAAGTCTTTCGGAAAAACATACGGGCAACATGTCGCTTGCTGTGGAAAGTCTTTTTACCGAAAGCATTATTTCAAAAAACTTTTCTCCATACAATTCGTGCGAAAACTGTGGAGAAGTGGTAATCGTTCCCGTAAGTGTTACTGAGTTGTTTTGTCTAGTTGAGTAGTTCATTGTATATCTCCCGTTATTTTAGGTTGTTGGCACCATTGTGCCGTCCTTTTCTATGGTGAAATTTTCATACAACAGTTGACCAATGGGAACAAATTCCAGCCCTTTTAACTTTGCCCATTGAAAAATCAAGGGCAACGCTTCCAAAACGTGGTCGCTGTTGTTGTGACACAAAATTATGTCACCGCTTTTTGCTTTTTGCACTCGCAAGGCAATTTCTGCACCTGACAATCCTTTCCAATCCAAAGAATCTTGCGACCACTGAATTGTGACAAGTCCCAACTCGGTTGCCGTTTCCAACAAAATATTGTTGTAGTCACCAAAAGGAGGACGAAACAAAGTGACGTTTTTACCTGTAATTGCCGTTATTTTTGCCATTGACGACGTCAATTCTTCCCTGATTTGGTTTTGAGAAAGTTTGCTCATTTCGGGGTGGGTTTGACTGTGCGTGCCAATTTCGTGTCCACGCCTTTCAATTTCTGCAACCATGTCGGGGTATGCTTCAATCCAAAAACCAACGAGGAAAAATGTGGCTTTTACGCCGTATTGATCGCAAATATCTAAAATTCCTTTGGTTTTGTCAGCTCCCCAAGCAGCGTCAAAAGATATGGCAATTTTGTTGTCGTCACGTTGCACCCTATACACTGGAACAAGACGGGTTTTGGCAAATACAAAAACACAACTTGTGCAAATGGTAAGCGTCAAAACCAAACAAAACAGTACGAAAAGCAATTTTGATTTTTTGATATACAAAATTATACAACTCCTTTCACTTCACTTTTTGACAGTTGTTGTCGGAAAAAGTCTTATATTGCGCACCATTTTCTGAGTGCAATATATTTTATTTTTTAACTGAAAAAAGTATGCAAAACTGAAAAAACAAAAAAAAGGACTTGGCAAAACTGCCAAGTCCTTTATTTATTAAATTTTAATCAAGGTGATCCCAATCTTCAAAAAGGTAACTTTCCAAAAGCGTGCCGTCCACCGATTTAAGATAAATTCCCTTATCGTCAATTATACCGTATGATTTGGGCGCTTTTCCACGAGGTAGCCACAACGAGCCGACGTTGAGAACGTACAAACCCTTTACACGCGACAAACTGCCGACGTGAGTGTGTCCATAGACCAAAACGTCGTTTTTATTGAGGACGGGAGGCAAAATCATCTTGTTGTATCTGTGACCGTGCGTCAAAAACAACTGTCTGTCAAAATGTTGCCAAACAAGGTTTCCAACAAAGGTGAAAGGCGCAAAACGACAATCTTCGTCGCTATCGTTGTTGCCTTTTACCGAATAAATTTTGCCCGACATCAAAGAAAAAATTGCGTTCATTTGGCTGGAATTGTCGCCGTACCAACCTTCAAAAACGTCACCGCACAAAACGACTTTGTCGGGATTTTCTTGCTGGTACAATTGCCAAACAAGTTGACATGCGTCCAAATTTCCGTGAAGGTCGGAAACAATCAGTATTTTCATTTTGACAATGTTGTTTTGCTTCTTCTACGGCAAACTTTCTTGTAAAGGTCAATGTATTTGACGGCAGATTCTTTCCAAGAATAGTCACAGTTGAAGCCGTTGTTTACGATGGTATCAAATTCACCTTTGCGGTTGTAATAGAAATCCAAGGCTCTGTCAATTGTGTAAACCATGTCGTTGGTGTTGTATTGGTGGAAAGAGAAGCCGTTGCCTTGACCTGTGTGTTCGTTGTAGGAGAAAATTGTGTCTTTTAAGCCACCTGTTTCTCTTACGATGGGAACAGAGCCGTACTTCAATGCAATAATTTGTGTCAAACCACAAGGTTCAAACATGCTGGGTACCAAGAAAAGGTCACTGCCTGCATAAACTTTGTGAGCCATTTGGTCGGAGAAAACCGTTTGTGCCGAAATCTTGTCGGGATATTTTGATGCGTAGTAGTTGAACATTTCTTCAACTGCGGGTTCACCACTGCCCGATACGATAATTTGCATGCCACGTTGCAACAAATAGTGCATTGCCGTTTGAATAAGGCCAACACCTTTTTGTTCAACTAAACGTGCAACGATGCCCAAAAGGGGTACGTCGGGGTTGACGGGAAGGCCCACTTCTTGTTGAAGTGCCATCTTGTTTTTGATTTTGCCTTCTTTCCAATTTTCGCGAGTATAGTTGTAATAAATTTTAGTATCGGTGGCAGGGTCGTATCTCAAATAATCAATGCCGTTGATGATACCGGATAACTTTTTGTAATTTTTGTCAATTGTTTCGTTGAGACCTTCGCCATAGAAGGAGGTTCTGATTTCTTTTGCATAGCTGGGCGAAACGGTCGTAATTTGATCAGCGTGAACAAGTGCGCCTTTCATCAAGTTGATGCCGTATTTGTGCCACATTTCGTCTTCCGTCCAATATTGGGAAGGCAAACCAAGAAAGTCGTTTGCTTCGTGCAACGTTATACGTCCTTGATAACGCATATTGTGGATTGTAAACAACGTCTTGATTTTTTTGTACAAAGGTTTGTCACGATAGTAGGCATCCAAAAGCACGGGGACCAATGCAGTTGACCAGTCGTTGCAATGCAACAAGTCAACTTTCAATTTTAGGAAAGCAATCAATTCCAAACATGCGTTGGAGAAAAAGGTAAATTGCTCCACTTCTCTGTCCGAATATACTTTGTTGCCGGAAAAATAATATTCGTTGTCCAAAAAATAGAAGTTGATTTTGTGCTTGTAAATTGTGTACACCTTGCATTTTTGTTGACGCCAGTTTACCTTGACGTCAAATTCGCCTACGTAACTCATTTCGCCGTCCAAATAGTTGGAAGGGATAATGGCTGTGTAGCGAGGCATAACGACGGATACTTTGCACTCTTCGTGACGAGCCACTTCACGAGGTAATGCACCGATAACGTCGCCTAAGCCACCCGTTTTTGCATAGGGTTCAACTTCAGCGCTGAGATACATAATGTTCATAATAAACCTCCAAATAACCTATTCCAAAGGAATATGATTAAAATTTTCTTTCTCGCTGAATTTGTACAACACAAACTTTTTGCCAATGGCGCAAACGGGTTGTGCTGACAATTTTTCTGAGCAAATTTGCAACAATTCTTTTGCAGGAAGAGTGCAACTTTGCAAAATGCTGACTTTGACAAGTTCGTGTACGAAAAGTTCAAAATCAAGCTGGTTCAATACCTTTTCGGTAAGACCTTCTTTGCCAATAAATATCGTGGGTTTTAACGTGTTTGCCTTGGAACGCAAAACACTTCTTTGTTTTGTTGTAAGCATATTGCTCCTTAATCTGTATATTCAAATTCTACGTCACCTATGATAACGGTGTCGCCGTCTTTAAGTCCTTGTTTTTTAAGTTTGGAAATGACGCCTTCGTCACGCAAAACCTTTTCAAAATATCTAAAACTTTGGTTGTCGGAAACAACGATTTTTCTAATCATCGTGTCAATTAACGAGCCGGTCACTTCAAATACGCCTTCGTCCAATTTTTCAATTGCAAAACGAGGTTTAAGTTCTTTTTCGCCAAGAATTGAAGGTTCAATTTGCAAAGGTTCTTGGGCAGGTAATTTTGCCAACAAGTCGGCGCACATTTCAATGAGTGTGTCGCAACCTTCTGCAATGATGGTTGTTACCGGTACGATTTTGTATCTGTTTCCATACTTCGCCTTAAATCTTGCCAAATTCTTTTCAGCATCGGGCATGTCCATTTTGTTTGCTGCAATAATTTGAGGAATACGTTTGAGTTTTGCGTTGTACGTGGAAATTTCTCCATTGATTTTTTCAAAATCTTCAAGGGGATCTCTATTTTCGCTACCTGAAACGTCCACAACGTGCACAAACAAACGCGTGCGTTCAATGTGTCTCAAAAATGCGTGTCCCAAACCTGCGCCTTGTGCTGCACCTTCAATAAGTCCGGGGATATCTGCCATAACAAACGTTTGACCACGGCAAGTAATTACACCCAAGTTGGGAGAAAGTGTCGTGAAGTGATAGTTTGCAATCTTCGGCTTTGCTTGAGAAACAACCGACAACAAGGTGGATTTTCCTACGTTGGGGAAGCCAATCAAACCTACGTCGGCAATGGTTTTGAGCTCCAATTCCACGGCGTATTCTTCCGTTTTTTCGCCTTGTTCGGAAAAACGAGGGGCTTGACGTTTGGACGTGGCAAAACGTGCGTTGCCCTTTCCACCCTTGCCACCTTTGAGCAAGACGTGACGTTGACCATCTTCAAACATATCTACCAAAACGTTGCCGTTTGTGGGGTCTTTTACAATTGTTCCGCAAGGAACAAAAACTTCCAAAGGTTCACCGCATTTGCCCGAGCAGTTTTTTGCACCACCTGCCGTGCCGTCTTCAGCACGAAAATGCTTTTTGAAGTGAAACTCGTTCAACGTGTTTTGAGATTTCGTCGCAACAAAAATTATATCACCACCGTTGCCACCGTCGCCACCGTCGGGGCCTCCGTTGGGGATATATTTTTCTGTGTGGAAAGAGATTGCGCCTTTTCCACCGTTGCCTGCTTTTACAAAAATTTTAACTTTATCAATAAACATTATTTCTCTGCCTTTTTGTTGAAATACTTACATAAATGAGAAAGGGAGCAAACCGAACACTTGGGATTTTGCGATTTACAAACGTATCGTCCGTGCAACAAAATGTAGTGATGCGCGTCCGTCCACATTTCTTTGGGGATTGCCTCCATAAGTTGCTTTTCCGTTTGCAAAACGTTGTTGCTAGACGCCAATCCAAGTCTGTTGGACACGCGAAAAACGTGGGTATCAACGGCAATGGCTTGTCCACCAAAACCAACGGCGTAAACTACGTTTGCCGTTTTTCTTCCCACTCCTTGAAGTGATTGCAAATCAATTAAGTTGTTTGGCACAACTCCGTCAAACCGTTGGACAATATCCTTTGCCGATTGCACCAAAAACTTCGCCTTGTTGTGGTAAAAGCCACAACTGTGAATTATTTCTTCCACCTTTTTGACGTCTGCGCTTGCCATGGCAAAAACGTCCGGCGCGTATTGAAACAAAGCTGGCGTAATTTGGTTTACACGCTTGTCCGTGCATTGCGCCGACAAGATGACGGCACACAAAAGTTGATAAGGATTGTCAAACACAAGTTCGGACTTGGGCGATGCAATTTCACTTTTCAGTATGCGCAAAATTTCCAAACTGTCAGTTTTCATATTTTTACAAATACATTATACATTGTTTGACAAACCTTTTCAACCCTTTTTTTTCAAATAATTCGCGTAACGACGGTTTTTCTATTGATAATTGTCACCCTGAAAAACCCAACGAAAGTGTTCGTAGAACAAACTTGCCGTACCACGTCAAAATCTCGCTGTTCAAACTTGATGGAAAGTCCACAACCCACTTCCGCTCCTTGTGGGGTGGATACCAACGAACAAACAACTCCTTTGGCTTGTAAAACGTTGTACGCTTTAAGCGTAATGCTTCTTGCACGAAAAACAGCAATCAAATAACTCATTTGTATTCTCCTAAATTATGTAAAAATACGACAACCTAACGTTATATTTTATTTTTTCCATTTGGAATATGTTAGTTTATATAGGAGAAAATTATGATTTATTTTGATAATGCCGCAACTACCTTTTACAAACCGCAATCGGTAATTGATACGGCCGTTTCCGCTTTGAAAGAATATAGTTTCAATCCTCGTCGTGGAGGACACAAACAAGCGCTTTTGTTGGAAGAGAAAATTTTTGAAGTAAGAAAAAAAATGTCCATTTTGACAGGGTGTTTGGAAGAAAATATCGTCTTTTGCTTGAACTGTACCCAAGCGTTGAATATGGCAATTTTGGGTCACGCAAAGCGTGGAGGTCACGTGGTAACCACTGCCACCGAACATAACTCGGTTATTCGTCCACTTTACCACCTTAAAAGCCACGGGATTATTGACGTGAGCGTTGCCACGCCCAACCGTGACGGCATCGTGGAGTGCCAAACAATTAAAAATTTGTTGCGAAACAACACCTATATGGTGGTGGTAAATCACGTTTCCAACGTAACGGGACAAGCGCAAGAAATTGCCAATATTGGTGCTATGCTGAAAAAATATCCCGACGTTTTGTTCGTCGTGGACTCGGCACAATCAATGGGCTTTTTGGATTGTGACGTAACACGAACAGGGGCGCACATTCTGGCAATTCCTTCTCACAAAGGGTTGCACTCCATTCAAGGTTGTGGCGTTTTGGCGTTTAGACAAGGTTGCATGCCCCGTCCAATATTGTATGGTGGAACGGGAAGTGACAGCCACCTGCTTTGGCAACCTTTGACAAGTGACGGATTGGAAGCGGGCACTTTGCCAACACCGGCAATTTTGTGCTTGTCCAAAGCCATTGATTGGTGGGCAGATAATTTTGCGACGAACAGTATCAAGGTGCAAGAGTTGAACAAAAAATTGTACGAAGGATTGGAGATTTTGGGTGTTACACTTTATTCCAAACCAAACAAATGCGGTATTTGTGCCTTTAACATTGCCGACGTAGATAGTTCGTCCGTTGCCGATTTGTTGGCTCAAAAAGATATTGCAGTTCGTGGTGGATTGCACTGCGCACCACTTATGCACAAATGGTTGCGCACCGACAAACAAGGCGTCGTCCGTGTTTCCCTTTCGGCACAAAACACCGTTGAAGAGGTTTATACATTTTTGAACGTTTTGGAAGACATAAAACAAAAACTTTCCGTATAAACAAAAGTAAATTACAAAATTTGGTTGATTTTTGTTTTAATTCATTTTAATATTTAAGTATGGATAAACAAAAGTTACTTTCACGGCTTAGACGCGCCGTAACCGACTACAACATGATACAAGACGGCGACAAAATTGCCGTTGGCGTTTCCGGTGGAAAAGATAGCATGGTTTTGCTTTCTCTTTTGGCAAACTATCGCATTTTTTCCAAACAACGCTTTGAGTTGATGGCTATCATTATTGATATGGGTTTGACAAAAGAAGATATTTTTGCGCCTATCAAGGAATATTGCAAGTCCATTGACGTGCCTTTGCACGTGGAAAAGACGGAAATTGGCCCTATCATCTTTGAAGAAAGAAAAGAAACAAACCCTTGCAGTCTTTGTTCCAAAATGCGCCGTGGAGCGCTGAATACCGTTATCAATCAGTATGGTTTCAACAAACTTGCTTTGGGTCACCACGCCGACGACGTTATTGACACCTTTTTGCTTTCGTTGATGTTTGAACACAGATTGTCCACCTTTGCACCCATCTCCTATTTGGACAGAACGCAAGTGACGGTTGTTAGACCACTTTTGTATATCTTTGAAAGAGATTTGATGACCTTTTCCAAAACGTTGCCCATCGTAAAAAATCCTTGTCCTGCCGACAAGTTTACAAAACGAGAGGAAATGAAACAATTTTTGGTAAAAATGCAAGAGGTTTACCCTGACGTTAAGGAAAAACTTTTTACAGCAATTTCTCATCCCGACCGATACAACCTTTGGGACAAAGTAAAACCACAATAATAAATAAAAAGAAAAAAGTCGGATTTTCATCCGACTTTTTTTGCAAATACTGATTTGTTTTATTTTTTATCCAAGAATATCTCCAAAGATAATGTTTACGTAATTTTGACGAGTTGTGTTGGAATAGTCGCCGTCAAGGAATACTCTAAATGCAAAATATTTAAGCAAA
>JAGBWW010000035.1 GCA_017629595.1 Clostridia bacterium
CTATGGTGCAGAGTCAATGTGGAAAGCAGTGGACGGCAGATGGAATATGTTTTTTGACTTGGGCTTTGACAATGCCGAAAGTTTGGCAGGAACCTACTTTGATTACGTTGCAACGAAATTCCAATATGCAAAAGACGACTTTGTTTTTGAACCGGAAGGCATTTACTCCAACAGCTCGGTCAACGAGTATGGCGAAATTTACACAGATAAAGATTTACGCCCTTACAACGTTATGGCGTTGGGTTATCAAGCACAAGAATTGGTATATAAATACGAACACGTAAATCAAGGTTTCATTGATTACGTAAACGATTACGTTGACTATTGTGCCACGCGTGGTGTAACCGTTTATTTCTCCTTTTCTCCTTTAAACAAAATGGCAAAGGAAAAAGCCGAAATTTCCGACGAACACTTGTTGCAATTTGCATCTGATTTGGTAAAGCAACTTAAATGTACGGTTATTTCCAATCCTTTGGATTACGTTTACGATTATTTATATTTTTACGATACAAACTTCCACTTAAACGACAGTGGTGTTGCCCTTCGTACTGTGCAACTTGTGCGCGACTTGCAATTTGCACAAGGCGAAATCCCGACGGCAGTTTTGCCCGATGTAGAAGCTCCCGCACGTCAACAGTTAAGTTTGGACGATTTGATTGCTCGTCACGAAATGGACGTTAATTTGGAAACCACTCCTTTGGATATGTTTGTTTTGGAACAAGACGAACTTACAGGTTTTTATTCCATTGTTGGCGTTACCGACCAAGCCAAACAATTGCAAGAAATTGTCGTACCTGTCATTGACTTGGAACAAGGCATTTATATAACAAAAATTGCCGAAAACGCATTTTGGGGTTGCAACAACTTGCAAGTGTTGACAATTCCTGCGGGTATCACGGAAATTCAAAGGGGCGCCTTCAACGGCTGTTCCAACTTGATTGCAATAAGAATGTTGGAAAAGACGGGTCGCTACAATATTCCTCAAGACCGTGGTACTGGTTCCACGCGAAATGACGAAGGTATGTTGTACGGCGCAAACAACAATTGCAAAATTTATTTAGTAAACGCCACTTGGGCAGACTACGTTTTGGAATCAATGTACGGTTGGCCCAGTTATTATGACGATATTGTGGAAGGCGATTACGTCGCACAATAGAGCAAAAACGGTTAATTTATTAAAAAAATAAAATATTGCCAAATCGTTGTGCTTGGCAATCACTTAAAAATTTCCGTTTGGCAAACGCCAACGGTGAAGAAAAAACGTTACTTAGTATAAGGAGAAGTCAATGAACAAACGATTGACGTTTTCAATACTGCTTTTATGTTGTTTGGTATTTTGTTTATGTGCATGCACACAAACACCCAAAACGGTGTCGGTGGCAGTGCAAGGCGAGCATTGTACCATAACAAACGCATATAGGACGGTGGAACAAGGTTCTACTGTCTTTTTTGACCTTGTTTTTGACCAAGGTTATTATTATTCGGGCAACAATCAAGGCGCAACCTACGACGAAACCACGGGAAAACTCAAAGTGGAAAACGTCCGTGTCAACACGGTTGTCGTCTTAAACGTTTCGGCAAAAGTTTACGCCGTCACGTTGCTTCCCTCACCCGGTTTGGAATTGTCAGGCGAACAAGAACGCACGATTTTCGTTCCACACGGCACGACGGCAACTTTTTCGGTGGAATTTTTGCCCGGTTACGATTTTGTTTCTGCAAACGTAGATTGCACTTATCAAAATGGTGCAATTAAAATAGAAAACGTGACGGAAGAATTGTCTTTGTCAATACAAACGTCCTACACGTCCTACGTGGTACAACTAGCCGACGTGGAAGGGCTTATTTTGCTTGGTGCATCTCAAATTGACGTTGCCAAAGGACAAGACGCCGTATTCAACGTGGAGATTGACCAAGACTATACTTATTTAAATAACAATGCAAACGCTCTTTACGACAGCGAACGAAAAACGTTGACGTTGAAAAACGTAAATCAAAACACGACAATCAACGTTTCGTTGCAACGAAAGTCCTACACGGTAACTTTGGTGGGAAGCCACTTTGAATGTGGCCAAACGACCGTTGACGTATTGAGTGGCGACGACGTTTCTTTTGATTTACAAATTGAATCGGGCTATACCTATATAAGAAATGACAAAGGTGCAACCTATCAAAATGGAAAACTCACTTTGCACCAAGTACGTGGGAACGAGGTTGTTTCGGTGCAAACGGCATCGGTATCTTCAAGCCCCATTTTGACGGTATCTTTGGTGGAAGCCAATGGATTTACCATTGTTGGTGACTCTTCCAAAGTTGTCCCTTATGGTTCGTCGGTATCTTTCGTTGTGGAAATTGACGCCAAATTTGGATATTTTGGCAATGATGCCAATGCAACTTTTGATGCAACAACAGGAACGCTTACGCTAAACGGCGTAACAAGTTCGCAAGATATCTCGCTTAATCTTCGTCAAGGCTTTTTCACGGTAACGGTGGAAGAGGGTCTTGGTTTTGCCGTTGTTGGCGACAGGACTGTTGTCGTTGAAGAAAATCAAACGGTATCATTTAACGTACAACTTTTGCCCGGTTACGTTTACCTTTCCAACAGTGCAAACGCAACCTATCAAAACGGAGTGCTTACCATACAAAACGTAACAAGTGACGTAAACGTTAATATTGTCGTCCATCGTCAAGTGACCGTTTCCGTTTCGGATGGCAACGGATTTGCCGTAGATCAAAGAGTAAAGACTGTTTCCCAAGGCGAGGACGTTTCTTTCCAACTCACCTTTGACACAGGTTTTGCCTACGCTACCAACGATCAAGGAGCAATTTTTGATAGTTACAACAACCGTCTTATTTTGAAAAACGTGCAAGACGACGTAGAAATCGTCATAAAAGTGGTGCAAGGCAACGGCACGAGCCAACTTTACACAAACGGCACGAGTTTTGTCTCACGAGACGGCGAAAAAACGTATTTCGTTGCATCTCCCAATCAAGGTTATGAATTTTGTGGTTGGGAACGAGCCGTAGAAGTTGACAAATGGGAAATTTTCTCATATGCAAACAACTTGTGTCTTGACGTTGACGTTTACGGCGCCGAATTGACGTTACGTCCCATTTTTGCTCGTCAAAGTCAAATTTTTGATGCAAAAGGCACTACGCAAACAATCACCTACCACGCAAACGGTGGCAACGTAATAAATTCTTTGGACAAAACTGTTACAACTCATTTCACAAAAGCCACCTACTTGTATTCGGCAAGTTTAGGTTCGTGGTGTTTTGATACCTTTGAAAGGGACGGATACGTTCCTTTGGAATACAACACCAAACCAGACGGCACGGGACAAGCCATTTCCTTGGGCAGTCGTGTATTAAGTGATGAAACTCACGTAGATTTGTACGTCATTTGGGCAAAAGAAACGACTGCTTCAAGTTTCCAAACGGAAAACGTATTGGACGAAGAAGACAACGTCGTAGGTGTTGCCCTTGTTGGCTACACAGGACAAGACAGTTTGGTCGTCGTCCCCACAACGATAGACGGCGTACCCGTCGTTGCCATAAAGTCGGGATTTATCTCTGGCAACGACACAATGCAAACTTTCGTAATCACCAAAAACGTAGAAGAAGTGGAGCGTGGTGCGTTTGTCAACTGTTCGGCATTTACAACGTTATATATGTGCGACAGCGTTTTGCGTATTGGGGATGCAAGTTTCTCTAATTGCGCCAACTTATCTGCTTTGCGTATGATTGCCACGTGGCAACCTTATTACTCCGACCACTTGTTGGGAACTCCCGTAAGACGTGTGGAAAAGTTATTCTACCTAAAAAATCACAGTGACAAACCCACCGTTGCCACCTACGGAAGCAGTGGTATGTACCACAGCATAGACGGAGCAACGTTGGATCAAGGCTTGGACTATCAATATAATATTGTCAACTGCGGACAAAACGGCAACGTATCGGGACAATTTGCAATGTCTATGATTGAACCGTTCTTAAAAGAAGGGGACGTTTTATTCTTTGCTCCCGAGTGGCACCATTCTCTTTTGGGCAATCGTGTAAACAGCGTTACTTGGTTAACTTCGGAAGCCTACTACGACGTCTGGCGATATTTGGATTTGAGGGATTACGTAGGGGTATTTGATGGCTTCCGAGGTATGCAACTTGCTGGAGACGGCTACACCTTCCCTGCTCGCAACACTTTGCGTATGCAAGGAAAGGGTTTGACCTATTTGGATTTTGTCAAAACGGACAAGGGCGAAGACCAAATGGACCAATATTTCACTCGTGCACAAGTTCACGACCCGGCAGGGGCAATAAATGCTGCCGTTTACTATCAAATTGAAAACGTCAGCATAGATTCTTGGGCAAACTATTTTGCTCAATGGTTCACAAACGATATAAAAGTTGTTTGGGGCGTTCCTGCCGTATATGAAGAAGGCATAGCAAACGAACCCAGCCAAATTGACGCTTTTTATCAAGAACTTGCTGAAAAATTGCCGGATAACGTAATCATTTTTAGCAATTGGCGTGAAAATTTGTACCCGTACGAACTTTTGTACGACAACACCGTGCATCTAACAACCGAAGGCGCAATCATCAACAGCCAAAAGATTGCTCAAACGTTAAAATCAATTTTAAACGTATATCAATAGAAAAACAAAAAACCGTTGCAAAAAGTGTTTTTTGCAACGGTTTTTGTTTGCCTAAAACCTCCTTTTGTGATTGGATAAAAATGGCGAATAAGAATAATTCAAAACAAAAATCTCGTTCATTTTAATTTGGTGCAACAAGAAAATGGACAAAAGTAAATTTTTTGTTATAAAACAGAAAATATGTCCAAAAATCAAAAATGAACAAAAACAAAATATTACAAATTGCGAATAATTTTAAACAATTAGTGCAAAAGACTTGGCTTTTTCCTTGCGATATATTACAATATGCGAGGAAAGAAAGAAGGTTGGGCAGACTATACCCTTTTTGTGCAATTTTCTTGATTTTCACTCTCATTTAACATAGGAATAACGTCGGTAAAACGCCGATTTATTATTACAAATTTTTATGGAGGTTACAAAGATGAATTTTTCTAAATTCAACAAAGTTGGCTTGAAGCTCATTGCTTTGGCAGTATGCTTGGTACTTGTTCTTTCAGTCAACATGGCTCTTTGCATTGAAGTTATTTCTGCAGAAGAACGTATGGAATCATACGAAGGTAAATATTATGCAGATTATTCTTCTAAAGAAGAGCTCAGAGAAGCAGCAGAAGAAAAGAACATGGAAATTGCTGGCGAATCCTTTATTTTGATGAAAAATAACGGTGTATTGCCCATGGCAATGGAAAAAGTTTCTTTGTTCGGTAAACAAACAGCACAATTGACATACGGTGGCACAGGCTCCGGTGGCGGTTCTGGCGGTTTCGACCTTGAATCCGGTTTGGCAGAATGCGGTATTGAAGTCAACCCCAAATTGGTTGCATTCTATGCAAACAACGGTGCATCCGGTGGTTTCGGCTCTGCAGCAGGTATGTCCGGTGGCTCTTGGTCCATTGCTGAAACACCCGTTTCTGCATATGGCCCTTCCATTGTTGTAACATACGGCAACTACTCCGATGCAGCAATCATCGTTATCGCACGTTCCGGTGGTGAAGGCGCAGACCTTGCAAGAGAAAACGTACAAGGCCAAGAAGCAGACAGACACTATCTTGAACTCTCACCCGCAGAAGAAGCATTGATCGACCACGTTCAAGCAAACTTCGAAAACGTTATCGTTTTGATCAACAGTGCAAACGTTTTGGAAATGGGCAAACTTGAAGATGACGCAGACATTGACGCAATCCTTTGGATCGGCCAAATCGGTTACAACGGTGCAGCAGTTGTCGGCGACGTTTTGACAGGTAAAATCAACCCTTCCGGTAGAACAGTTGACATCTGGACAGCAGACCACACACAAGATCCCACATGGCAAAACTTCGGTGACAACAGCCACGTTGATTCCAGCCACAGATACTTCTCAGTTGACGATCCCGCAACAGAAGCAAACGAAGCAATGAGCAACGTCAGCCCTACGTTGGAATACGAAGAAGGTATCTACCTTGGTTACAAATACTACGAAACACGTGCACAATACGAAGCAGATCCTGATTGGTACGCAGACCACGTCGTATATCCTTTCGGTTTCGGTTTGTCCTACACAACGTTTGATTGGGAAATTGTTGAATCCACAACAGACATCGTTAAAGACGGCAAATACACAATCAAAGTAGAAGTTGAAAACACAGGCGACTATGCAGGCAAAGACGTAGTTGAAATCTACGTTGAAGCACCTTACACAACAGGTGGCATTGAAAAATCCCACGTACAATTGGTCGGCTTTGCAAAAACATCCGTTTTGCAACCCGGTGCAAAAGAAGTTGTTGAAATTACGTTTGACGTAAAAGATATGGCTTCCTACGACGATATTGACAAAAACAGAAACGGCTTCAAAGGTTATGAACTTGAAGCAGGTGTATACAAAATTCACGCACAAAAAGACTCTCACGTTTCCGTTGCACACGTAAGCTTCACACTTGCAGAAGGTTTCAAATATGAAACAGACGAAGCAACAGGCAACTCCAGCGATCCTAAATTCGTTGGCAAATACGCAACACGCAACGACACAATGGTAGAAATGAGCCGTGCAGACTTTGCTGGCACATTCCCCAAAGCACCTACAGAAGCAGAACTCACACTCACAGTTACAAGTGACCTCTACAAGGCACTTCGTTACGGCTTCAACCTTGGTGATGACGAAACAAGTGATAAATGGTACATAACAGCATCCGACATCCCCGCAATCTGGACACAAGCAGCAGATGCAAACAACAGAACAATCACATTGAAACTTGGTGATATGATCGGTGTTGCAAAAGACGACGTCCAATGGGATCTCTTGCTCAACCAACTTACATACACAGAATTGCTTGACCTTGCAATGACAGGTCAATACAGAACAGCAGCTGTCAACGCAATCGGCAAAATCCAAGCACGTGACCAAGACGGTCCTGCACAATTGAAAGCAGTTTCCAACGGTATTATGTGGGTTTGCGAAACAAACATTGCATCCACATGGAACCTTGACCTTGCATACGAACAAGGTGTCATCGTCGGTAACGAAGGTTTGTTGCTCAACTGCCAAGGTTGGTACGCACCCGCAATGAACATCCACCGTTCCGCATTCTCCGGCAGAAACTTCGAATACTACTCTCAAGACGGTGTCCACGGTGGTTTGATCGCAGCAGCAGTTGTTAAAGGCGCACAATCCAAAGGTTTGTATGCATACATCAAACACTTTGCAATCAACGACCAAGAAACAGATCGTACAGGTCTTGCAACATGGTGCACAGAACAAGCAGCTCGTGAAATCTACATGAGAAACTTCGAATACGCAGTCAAGAAAGGTGGCGCAATGGCAGTCATGTCCTCCTTCAACCGCGTTGGCGCAATCGCAGCATGCAACAACTATGCATTGCTTACAGAAATCCTTCGTGACGAATGGGGCTTCCAAGGTCACGTCGTAACAGACTACTGGTCTGGCAGACTTGGCAACAACGTCATGAACACAGAATTGCTTGCTCGTGCAGGTAACGATATCCCTTTGGGCAACGTAACAGGCGCAAACAGAGCACGTGGTACATGGGATGCAACATTGCGTGGTGGCAAAGGTGGCGTTATCTACAATAACGTAGAACAACCTACACAATACTACGTAATCCGTCAAGCAGCAAAGAACGTATTGTTCACATCTGCAAACAGCAACACAGTCCGCAACGGTTATGACCTTGCTGGTTTCGCTGGCGAAATCGCATTGAGCCAAGGTATGAACAAATCCGTCGCAATTGAAACAAGTTTCGACACAACAGACATTGCTTTCAGCACAACCTCCACGTTGCCCGCAGGCGTAAGCTTGAGCTCAGCTGGTGTATTCTCTGGCACACCTTCACAAAGTGGTACATTCAACGTATCCGTTAAAGCAGTCCTTGACGGTTGGGTAGAAATCACAAGCACAATCAAAGTTGTTGTCACATCTCCTTTCTCCTTCACATATGAAGAAGGCGCAACACTTGGTGAAGAATTCTCTGGCGCAGTAGCACAAAGTGCATATGCAGCAAGCGAACTTACAAGCATTTCCTACTCCGTACGTAACAACAGCTTGCCCGCAGGTTTGTCCCTCAACACCTCCACAGGTGCAATCACAGGTACACCTACAAAAGCAGGTTCCTTCAACGTAACAATCAGATTTGCAATCAGACCCGTTGGCGCAAGCCGTGCAACAAACTACGACTACACGTTCACATTTGTTGTTGCAGATCCTACAGAATACGTAACAGTATCCTTTGACGGTGCAGAACAATCCATTGTTTCCGGCACAACAGCAACAGCTCCCGCTGATCCTGTAAAAGAAGGTTACACATTTGTTGGTTGGGAAGATGCAGAAGGTAACGCATTTGACGCAGAAGCAACGTTTGATGCAGACACAGCATTCGTATCCGTATGGACAAACGATGCAGAAGAAGCATTGAAAGCAACAAAAGAAGAACTTGAAGAACAAATTGCAGAAGCAAACGCAACAATCGCAGAATTGTTGGCAGAACTTGGCTTGGCAAATGACGAAATCGAAGCTTTGATCGGCGACCTTGCTGACGCAAACGGCGACATCGCAGCTTTGGTAAGCGCACTTGCAGAAGCAAACGAAACAATTGCAGACTTGGCAGCAAGACTTGCAGTTCTTGAAGAAGACGGTTGCAACTCTGTCATCGTATCTGGTGGCATTGGCGTAATCGCAGTCATCGTTGCAGCAGCATTTGTTTGCACACGCAAAGAAAAATAATTCTAAATAAGTCCCCAAACATTTCAATATTTGATTTTACGGGTATAAACTAGTTTAGACACGACTCCGACGGATTGGGAGTCTCCCAAATCCGTCGGAGTTAAAAAACTGTTAGGGGCAATGCAAATTGCAAATAATTAGTTTTTTGAAAAAAGTTTTATATCTAAAACCTTTTTCAAAAAGCCAATCGTTTGGTTTTTGCGTTTCAATTCTTTTTGGTGGTGGCTAATTTGGCATCACCCTTTTGCAAGTTTTGAAGACGTGAACAAAATTAATGATACAAAGGTAACAATTTGTTCAAAAAGAACGAAATTTAATACAGAATTTTTCTAGAAATTTTAGGAGGAACTTAAATGAAAAAACAATCATTGCTTATTTGTTTGGTCATTTGTTTCGCATTGGTATTGTCTTTGGCAGCATGTGGCGAACCCACAATTGAATCCATTTCCGTAACTGGACAAAATACCACTTGCGTTTTGCACCAAGCATATGACACAAGTGTTGGTACAGTTGTTGTTACATATTCCGATGGTACAACAGATAACGTACCCCTTTCCAGCTCTGACGTAACAATTTCTCTTGACAACAGCATGCTAACGTCCGCAATTTGTCTTGTTGAATATCAAGGTGTTTCCACACAATATCTTGTTGAAATCGTCAACCCTACGTTCACCGTAACGTTTGACAACAACTACTCCGGCGCACCCGCAGGCTCCACTCAAGGCGTCGTAAGTGGTGGTTATGCATCAGCACCCACAACCAATCCCGAAAGATCCGGCTACGTTTTTGACGGTTGGTACACAACTGCAGATTGCACAACTCCTTTTGATTTTGCATTGACAGCAATCACAGGCAACACGTCCATCTACGCAAAATGGATTGAAACTTTGACAGTAACGTTTGACCACAACTACGATGGCGCACCTCAAGCAGACGTCGTATCCGTTGGTAGTGGCAAAACTGTTTCTGCTCCTCAAAACCCCGAAAGAGCAGACCACACCTTTATCGGTTGGTATGTAAACGAAGCAGGTACAACGGCATTTGACTTCACAGCACCCATCACACAAAACACAACAGTTTATGCAAAATGGGTAAGCAACGCTGTTGAAACACACACAGTAACCTTTGATCTCAACTACTCCGGTGCACCCCAAGCAACAACAGCACGCGTTGTTGACGGCGAATCTGCACAACAACCTTCCGTTCCCACACGTGACGGTGCATACACATTTGTAGGTTGGTACACAGACGCTGCATGCACAACAGCATACAACTTTGCAACACCCGTTACAGGTGACGTCACTTTGTACGCAAGCTGGGCAACAACATATACCTTTGAAGCAGAATACGTCAACTTGATGGGCAAACAAGGTGCAGGTTACTCCGGCACAGCAACAGACCTCAGTATGATTGGCTTTGGCTCTAACGCATCCAACGGTGCATACGTAACGTACTTGTACGTAAAGGGTTTGACACTTGAATTTGTTATTTACTCCGACCGTGCAGTAAGTGACGCAACATTCTCTTGGCGCTTGACAGCAGAAGCAATGTCCATCACCATCACAGAAGAAACGTACACGATTTCCGTCAACGGTACAAACTTGCCCTACGGCGAAATTGAATTCACAGACATTCCTGATATTGCAGCAGACTTGACTCCCTTCAGTGAATATCTCATCGCAACAGGTGTCAGCTTGCAAGAAGGTGAAAACAGAATCGTTTTGACAACAGCAAACGACTTTGCTATGATGGGTACAATGTATGCAACAGCACCCGTTGTTGACTGCATCAAAATCACAACAAGCGCAACTCTTACTTGGAACCCTCTTTTGAGCAATATCCCCAGCTAATCAATAACTAAGTAACTTTAAGGCAACGCAACTTAGTTTTGCGTTGCCTTTAATAAACAAAAAAAACAGCCTACGGGCTATAAATTTAGGAGGAGAAAATGAATTTCTTTCAAGTACTTTTCGGTGACAAGAAAGCAAAGAAATGGTTTATCGTAGCCGTTTCCGTCATTGCATTTTTGCTTATCGTCACCATCTTGGCTGAAACGTTCCTCTTTACTTTGTTCACATCCATCTTCGGTGGCAGAAGCAACGTAAAAGGAGAAGGTGCATATTTCTATTCTGACTATGAAACGAAAGAAGAAGCACTTGCAGCCGGTAACGCTCTCAACGAACAAATCAACGAAGAAGGCATTACAATGCTTAAAAACGAAGGCAACGCATTGCCTTTGTCCGCAAATGCAAAAATCAGTGTCTTCGGTAAAAACTCCGTCCAACTTGTTTACGGTGGCTCTGGCTCCGGTGGCGGTAACAACGAAGGCGCACTTACGTTGAAAGAAGGTTTGGAATTGGCAGGCTTTGAAGTCAACCCCACACTTGACGCTTTCTACAACAACCCCAGCCAATCCGGTTCTGGTCGTGGCGACAACCCCGCAATCGAATCTGGTGTTATGACAGGCCGTAGCACAGGCGAAACACCTTTGTCCAGCTACACAAACGACGTTAAAAACAGCTATTCTCAATACGACGATGCAGCATTGGTTGTTATCTCCCGTATTGGTGGCGAAGGCTTTGACCTTCCTCGTACAATGTACAAATCCAACAACGACAAAACAAAAGTTGATGGTGCATACGACGCATACGACCACTATCTTGAACTTGACAAAAACGAACAAGATATGTTGCAACACGTTTGCGAAAACTTTGACACAGTCATTTTGATTGTCAACAGCAGTACGTCCGTAGAACTTGGTTTCTTGGATAGCATTGCAGACAACGACACAACAACCAACAACTACGACTTTGCATCCAACATCCAAGGTGCATTGTGGATTGGTGGCCCCGGCAACGTCGGTATCAAAGCATTGGGCAAAGTGCTCAAAGGCGAAGTCAACCCTTCCGGTAGAACAATTGACACCTACACAAGAGACTTCACAAAAGATCCTACATACGTAAACTTCAGCACAAACCTTGCTGCAGACGGCGACCAATACTTGGTAGGTGGCTCTGCACAAACAGCATGGTTCGTTGACTACGAAGAAGGTATTTACGTTGGTTATCGTTATTATGAAACACGTGGTGCAATTGACGGCGAAACATGGTATGACAACCACGTCGTATTCCCCTTCGGTTACGGTTTGTCTTATACAACCTTCTCTTGGGAAGTTGTAAACAAAACACCCGCAGAAGGATCCACGTTTAATACAGCAACAGAATTCTCCATCACAGTCCGTGTAACAAACACAGGTTCCGTCGCTGGTAAAGACGTTGTCCAAGCATACGTAACAGCACCCTACACAACAGGTGGCATTGAAAAATCTCACGTTGCATTGGTCGGCTTTGAAAAAACCGGTGAAATTCAACCCGGCGCACACGAAGACGTAACAATCAAATTTGAAGCATACGATTTGGCATCCTACGACTACGACGATGCAAACGGCAACGGTTTCAAAGGTTATGAACTTGATGCAGGCGCATATACAATCAGCATCAGAAAGAACGCACACGACGTAATTGATACCATCAGCTACACAGTTGCAGGTTCCGGCGAAAAATGGGAAAAAGACCCCGTCACAGACGTTGACGTTGTCAACAGATATGCAGATGCAGACGATCAACTCGGCTCCGTCCTTTCCAGAAGCGACTTTGTAGGCACGTGGCCTCAAACTCGTACAACAGCAGAAAGAACAGTTACAAGCGCATTTATTACCGGTTTGCGTGACACAACAAGTGGCAACCCCTTGGAAACAGCAACCAACGTTCAAATGCCTACACAATCTCCTGCAGTTTTACCTAAATGCGAAGTCCAACTTTATCAATTGATTTCCATTGTTGGCGAACAAATGTACGTTGACTATGACAATCCTTTGTGGGATGATTTGCTTGACCAACTTACAGTTGACCAAATGTACAACTTGATTAAAGTCAGTGCATTCAACACACCCGGCATTTCTTCCATCGGCAAACCCACGACAACTGAAGCAGACGGCCCCGTCGGTTTCGTTATCTTCATGGGCGACCCCACAATTCACGACACAGTTGTTTACGCAAGTGAATGCGTAATCGCAGCAACGTGGAACCTTGACCTTGCAGAAGCAATGGGCAGAATGGTCGGTAACGAAGGTATCATCGGTGATAACCCTCAAAAAGGTAGCGGTAACTCCTACTCCGGTTGGTATGCACCCGCACTCAACATCCACCGTACACCTTTCTCCGGCAGAAACTTTGAATACTATTCCGAAGACGGTTTCTTCTCCGGCAAAATGGCAGCAGCAGTCGTTCGTGGCGCAGAAAGCAAAGGCGTATATCCTTTCATGAAACACTTTGCAGTCAACGACCAAGAAACACACCGTACAGGTGTCTGCACATGGCTTGAAGAACAAACAATGCGTGAAATCTACCTCAAAGCATTTGAAATCGCAGTCAAAGAAGGTGGCGCAACAGGTATCATGTCCTCCTTCAACCGCATCGGCACAAGATGGGCAGGTGGCGACTACAGATTGTTGACGGAAATCTTGAGAGAAGAATGGGGCTTCAGAGGCACAGTCATTTGTGACTTCAACACAGAAGGCTACATGAACGTAAGACAAATGATTTACGCAGGTGGCGACCTCAACCTTGCAACAACGGCACCCGTTGGCACAATCTATGATAAGTCCAACCCCGCAGACGTAACAGTCATCCGTCAAGCAGCAAAGAACATTTTGTTCACAGTTTGCGACAGCTTGGCAATGAACGGTTTGGGCGAAGGCATCACCCTTAAGATCAAACTTGCAACTTGGGAATACGTTCTTATCGTTGTTGACTGCTTGGCAGTAGTAGGTTTGGCAGCATGGGGCGTCCTTACAATTTTGGGCGCATACAAACGCAAAGAAAAAACAGCAGAACAACCTGCAGAAGTTGAAGAAAAATCCGCAGAATAATCTTACGGTTTTGTTTAGGTAAACGGACAAATTCGTTTGAAAGTTTACCAAAGTCCAGATAAGGACCACTAAAAAATAAAAACGCCTACTACCTTTTTGGTAGTAGGCATTTTTTATGCTCCAATTTACGCAACTATTCTGTTGCCCAAATTGTTTTTTTATCCGTTTTTCACACAAACTTCCTTTCGCTTTAATACGAATACGTTTTGTTGAAATTTGCATTTTTCATAAGAAATTTAATTGCGTTTGTTTTTTAATTATAATTTTTTCTCAACAAATTGATTTGATTTCAAAGATAACCTTGCTTGTTATAAAAAAATAGCAGTGCAACGTGTGTTCATATGTACAAAAAGCCAAACTTTCTTTTTTTAGAAAGTTTGGCAACCCTTTTTGCACGTATATTTATATGTTCAAGTGTTCATACGTTCAACTTAACAAGCCATTGAACA
>JAGBWW010000036.1 GCA_017629595.1 Clostridia bacterium
TGGGAGAGCTCCCGCTATAGCGGGTGAGAGGGTTCTTTGCGCACAGTTGAACCCTCTCCGTCGGCTTCGCCGCCACCTCTCCCAAAGGGCGAGGCTTCTCGTTAGCCACATTATAACAAAAATCGGAAGAGAAAACAATATCTCTGCCGAAATTTGTTTGTTGCGGACAGTCGAGGACGCCTGTCCCTACGAGTAAACATCCTTATGAGAAGTTGCGAAAGCCGAGTTTTTCTTTTTGTTTTTTGTATAGTTTGTTTTTTTAGTTAAAGTAAAATTTAATTTTTGCAAATTTGTTTTTGCAAAGTTGTTTTTTAAGGTTGATTTGTTTTTTGGGGAAGTTTTATTTGAAAAGGAAACGCCTCAAACAAACTATTCTTCTTTTGTCCTTTCTTCCTTTCTTTTGAAAATGGAAAAAACCTTTTCTTTTACCACTTGTACACCGTGCGTAAGTCTTTTGGTTATTTTGCCGATAACAATTTCCAACACCACTTGCACAAACAAGTTGAGAATTGTAAACGTTGAAAGCAAAATGGTAACGAAAGCGTTGCCGTCTTTTGACGTAAACACCAACATAATGGTCATCACTGCATTTAGCAAAATAAGCACTCTTTTTACCGTTTTGTACGTCTTTTTGCCTACCTTTTGCGCCGACTTACTGCCAATGAAAAAGGTTGCCAAAAAGAAAAGAAAATACAACCCCGTTGCAATCAACAAACCGACGTTTAGCCAATATATTCCACTGTCGGTGACAAGTTTTATTGCAACGAAAATTGCGTAAAACAAAATTGTTGCCAAATTCAACAATAAAGAAATCCGTTTGAAAAATGATAATTTTTTTGATGAATCTTCCTGTTTTTTGAACATAGTTTTTCCTTTGTAAAACCTATTGTTTAACCACCAAAATTTTATTCGTTCCGTAATACTTGAAACAGTCAACGGCTTCTTGATTGATGATTTCTCCACACGTTGCAATGGGAATTGCCGGAGGACAAGACACGGTTGGCGTTGCCAAAATTTTGTTCAACGCATCGTCCACCGACACAACCTCGCTTGACTCAAATATTGCTTGATTGGGCAACATACCCAATTGTAATTTCTTTGGCGTGGGGGCAAGAATGTTGATTGGCGTTTTTCTTGGCAAATTGCACAATATCTTTTCTACCAATTCAAAGTCGCTTTGGTCGTTGCAAGGGGAAAACATCATTGTGACGTAATCTTTGTCGCTAAATTCTACGAAAACGTTGTTTTCTTTTAATATTTGAGCAACTTCTTCGCCCAAATAACCATAACTTTTTGTGGCAACGGTCAATTTTAAACTTTCTTGTCCAACAAGCGAAAAACCTGCCGTCGTCAATTTTTCTTTCAAATTGGCAACCTTTGTTTTTGCCCAATCAAAATAGTTGGGATTGTTAAACAAAATTTTGTTTACGTTGTCCAACGATTGCAAAATTAAATAAGACGGACTTGTAGTTGCATAAAGGGAAAGGGCGTTTTCGGCATTTTGCACAAAAAAGTCGGGCGCAGTTTTTCCCACGTGCAAGTACGCCGACGGTGTGAGTGCCGGTAACGTTTTGTGTGCAGAATCGCAAACGAGGTCTGCACCCACTTGAACGGGGTGAACGTCTGTAAATTTCAAATAAGCACCGTGAGCGTTATCCACCAAAACCAAAACGTCGTGTTTGTGACAAATTTTTGCAATTTTCTCCACGTCTTGAACGTTGCCCAAATAGTCGGGACTGGTAACGAAAAGGGCAGTGGGCTTTTCTTTGACAATTTCACTTTCCAACTGAACGTCATCCATTTTGCACGTCAAGATGCCACTTTGTTGACCCCAAAGCCACTTTACGTCAACGTTTGCTAATGCCGTTGCCGTAACAAAACTTTTATGAACGTTGCGAAAAGCAAGGATTTTTGCCGACTGTTGACGGCTTTGGGCAAAGCATTTTACCAAATGCACCATTGCACGAATTGACAATGAACTTCCTTCTGTGGAATACAAAGTCTTTTTCGTGCCAAAAAGAGCCGTTGCATTGTTTTGACTTTCAAGTATAACGCCCTTGGCATTGTACAAAACGTCTGCTCCGTCAATTTCCGTAAGGTCAAACAATTCCAAACCTAAAAAATTTACGCCCTTGTGTCCGGGCATATGGAGGCGCACCGATTTGTTGAGGGCGTATTTTTTAACAAAATCTTTAATTGGAGTTTTCATCTTGTTCCTCGCAGGATTTGAGTGCTTCCAGATAAATGGCACATTCCATACGCTTTTTGAAAAGCTTGCATCCACTTTCGTACACGCCGGTGATTTTTCCCGTTGCGTGATATGCGTTGGCTGCACAACCACCGGAACAATACAATTTTGCCCAACAATCACTGCACTCGGCGTGGGCATATACGTTGCATTGTTTGAATTGGTTTTGCAATTCAAAATTGGTAACCCCTTTATATACGTCGCCAAGTTTGAATTGCTCGTCACCAACAAATTGGTGACAAGGGTATAAATCTCCCCAAGGAGTGACTGCCATATATTCGGTGCCACTGCCACAACCGGAAACCCTTTTGTAAATGCAAGGGCCACCACTTAAATCAATCATATAGTGATAAAAAGTGAAAGGCTTGCCCTCGCGTCTTCTTTCCAACATAAGTTGGGCAAGTTCTTCGTATTGTTGCATAACCACAATCAAATCTTGGTCGGTCAATGCCGAAGGATCGTCGCTGGCACAAACCACCGGTTCCATGCTGAGTTGGTCAAAACCCAAGTCAAGCATCGTTTTGACGTCTTTTACAAAATCGGGGTTGGCGTGAGTAAAAGTTCCTCGCATATAGTAGTCTTTGCCGTCACGAGCCTTTACCAATTGTTGAAATTTGGGTACGATTTTATCAAAACTGCCTCGTCCGGAATAGTCAACGCGGAATTTGTCGTGAATTTCTTTTCGTCCGTCCAAAGAAAGGACGACGTTGCTCATTTCTTTGTTTGCAAAGTCAATGACGTCTTGGTCAATAAGCACGCCGTTGGTAGTCAACGTAAAACGGAAATTTTTGCCCGTTTCTTTTTCACGTTGTCTTGCATAGGCAACAAGGTTTTTGACAACGTCAAAATTCATCAAAGGTTCGCCACCGAAAAAGTCCACTTCCAAGTTGTGGCGTGTGCCGGAGTTTTCAATAAGAAAGTCCAAAGCACGTTTGCCCACTTCTTCACTCATAAGAGCACGGTCGCCCGAATACTTGCCTTGACTTGCAAAGCAATAAGAACAATTTAGGTTGCAAGTGTGCGCAACGTGTAAACATAACGCCTTGACAACACCGGACGTTTTCTCTTTGAGTTGGGTGGAAATGGGAGCAAAAGTGTCCTTTGTAAAAAGTTGTCCGTCCTCTTTGAGTTGAGTTATTTCGTCAAAGCACTCGGCAATTTCTTGACAAGTTAAATTCTCACTTGCATACTTTTGGGCAAGTGAGTCAACAATTTGCTCTTTTGTGTGTGTTTCGTAAAGGGAAATAACGTCGTATGCCACGTCGTCAACCAAGTGAATTGCACCTGAAAAGACGTCCACAACAACGCCAAGTCCGTTTTGTTTGAATTGATGAATCATAATCGTATAGTGAAGTAATACCAAAAAGCACACTATTTCACGATGGGTGAACCTAGTGTGCCACGTTTTTTTTGTACAAAAAAGTTGTACGCCTTAAAAAGCGTATAAAAAATTTAACAAATTAGTTCTTTTTTGTGTTTTCGCACTTTTGGTTTGCAATACCACAGCTTGTTTTGCATGCGGATTGGCAAGAAGTTTGGCATTCACCACAGCCACCATTTTTTGCGCTTTGGCAAAGGGAACGAGTTTTCAATGTTTTTACGTGTTTCATAGTTGCCTCCATAAAAATAACGTTTGTTTGATTATAACACGGCAAAAGTGGAAAGTCAATATTTGACGCACATTTGCAATTTTACTTTTTAGCTCTTTACGTACCAATTGTCGTAAAAGGTGCAAAGTTTGTTGTAAACTTCTTTGCCTGCCACCGTTTTTGCCGGAGTAAAAAAGTCTTGTGCTTCTTTTGAAGGTCTTTCTTGCATGGGTGTGTCACTTTTGCATTGGGGGCTTTCTTGCTTAAAAAAAAGTTGCGACAACATTTGTCCAACGATAGGATTTGTCAAAAGGCTGGAAAGGTCGGCGTTTTTTTCGGAAAAAACGTTTGCCAAAGAAAGAAGGTCACTTGGGTTTTCTAAAAGAGAGTTTAGACTGCCTTTGTTCATAAGTTGCATAAACAAAAAGAGCATTATTATCAAAGTAAAATTCACTTTAATTCTCCACAATGTAATCAATATATTGTATGCAAACATATATTTAATTAGTGTAACCAACACCAAAAATAAGGAGTTTGCAAAATGGACGATCCCAGAAAATTATTTTATAACAACAGAGTTTATGACGACAAAGAACAAGGTGAAAAACAAAATTCAACACGTCAAACACAACGAGAATCGCAACAAGGAGGCATTGACACCAAAAAGTTGCAACAACTTGCCGACAAATACACAAAGGAAGGGGAAAACAAACTTGTTTCCGACATAATTTCCAACGTGATTGCTCAAAAGGCAAACGGCAGTTTGTCCAACGAACAACTTATGACCTTTTACAAGCGAGTTGCACCCTTTATGACAAGTGAACAAAAATCTCGTTTGGATGGTTTGATGCAAGAATTGTTGAAACTTTGAAAAAGTCAATGCAAGTTGCCATTGAAACAACAAAAAACGTAAGTTTGCCTTGAAACTAAGGGCAAATGCCTTTGTGAAAAGATTTGAAGTAAGCAACAAAAAAATGCAAGTCAATTTGACTTGCATTTTTTTTGTTTTTCTATCCAAAAATTGATATTCTGGTACTTTTTGTTTGTTTTTTAGACGTTTGATTTGTGCCTTTCAATTTGGATTTTTGCATTTGTTTGAAAGCGCAAAAAGTGTTTTTTTAATCCAATTCAAACGCACCCGTGTACAAGCGATAGTATTGTCCTTTTTGTTCAATAAGTTGGTCGTGCGTGCCACGTTCAATTATTTCGCCCTTTTCCATAACCATGATTGCGTCGCTGTTGCGTACCGTGGAAAGTCGGTGTGCAATGACGAATACCGTGCGTCCTTGCATCAATGCATCCATACCTTTTTCAATCAAACGCTCGGTGCGAGTGTCAATGGAACTTGTTGCTTCGTCCAAAATGAGTACGGGCGGATCGGCAACGGCTGCACGAGCAATGGAAATAAGTTGTCTTTGTCCTTGCGACAAGTTTGCTCCGTCTGCCGTCAACATCGTGTCGTAACCGTCGGGCAAGTGGGAAATGAAAAAGTGTGCGTTTGCCGTTTTGGACGCTTCAATACACTCTTGGTCGGTGGCGTCAAGTCTGCCGTAACGAATATTCTCCATGACCGTTCCCGTAAACAAGTGGGTGTCTTGCAAAACCATTGCCAAAGAGCGTCTTAAATCGTCTTTTGCAATTTTTTCCACGTTGATGCCGTCATACCTAATTTTGCCTTTGTCCAAAGGATAAAATCTGTTGATAAGGTTGGTTATTGTCGTCTTTCCTGCTCCTGTTGAGCCAACGAGAGCAATTTTTTGTCCCGGCTTTGCGTATAGGGAAATGTTTTTCAACACCACTTTGCCTTCTACGTAAGAGAAAGTTACGTCTTCAAATTCAATGTCGCCCTTTAAGGGAACGTAGGTCGTAGTACCGTCTGCCTTGTGGAAGTGTTTCCATGCCCATTGGTGGGTGCGTTCGGTCGTTTCTTGAATTTGTCCGTCAACCTCTTTGCAGTTTACCAAAGTGACGTAGCCTTCGTCTTCTTCTGCCTTTTCGTCAATAATTTGGAAAACTCTTTCGCCACCTGCCAATGAACCCATAATGGAAGTTGCAACTTGAGCAAGTTGCGAGAAAGGATTGGAAAATCTTCTGGAAAATTCCAAGAAAGATACCCAAGAGCCTGTCGTAATTGCTACACTAAAAACGCCCCAAAGGGAGAAAGTGTTTGTCGTTTTGTCGGCGTTTACCAACATCAATGCGCCAAGCGCCACGATAATTGCATAGAAAATGTGGGAAACGTTGTTGATGATTGGCCCAAACGAGTTGCCAAATACGTTGGATTTGAAAGCGTTTTTTCTGTATTCGTTGTTGCGTTTGTCAAATTCTTCCAAAACTTGGGGTTCGTGAGTAAATACTTTTACCACCTTTTGACCTGCGCAAATTTCTTCAACGTAACCGTTGACTTCTGCCAAAGATTTTTGTTGACGTGCAAAATATTTTCTTGCATTGCCACCGACAAATTTTACCAACAATGCGTTTGCACCGATTTGCACGAAGCAAACCAAAGTCAATAACCAGTTGTTTATAAGCATTGCCACAACAAAGCCACATACCAAAATTGCCGATTGAACAATGGAAGGAAAACTGCCTGCAAGCAATTCTCTTACCATACCCGTATCGTTGGTGTAGGTGGACATAATTTCACCGTGAGTACGTTGATCAAAGTAGGAAATGGGTAAATCTTCCATATGACTGAACATATCCAAACGAAGTTGTCGCAATACCTTGGTGGTAACCCTCGTGGATATCCAGTTGTAGCCCAAAGAACCTAACACGCCACAAAGTTGAATTGACAACATAACAATGACAAGCGCCCAAAATTGGTGCATTTTTTCTCCACTTGGTGCAACAAGATCTGCCAACCATTGGTATGCGCCCAAAGGTTCTCCTTTGATAACGTTGATGATGGGCTCCAACACCATCGTTTGCAAAATGTTTGCAAGGGATGCCAAAACAATCAGCAAGACCATACAAATCATTTTACCTAAGTAAGGTTTGAGATAAGACATCAAACGGACAAACGTCGCTTTTGCATTTTTAGGTTTTTCCATACCTTTTTGGAAACCGCCACCTCTAGCCATTGACGTCACCCCCTTCTTCTTTGCCTTTTACCTGAGAAGCAAAGACTTCTTGGTAAATTTCGCAACGTTCAATAAGTTGGTCGTGATTGCCAACGTCGGCTATTTTGCCGTTGTCAATGACGACGATTTTATCGCTGTTTTGAATTGATGCAATGCGTTGAGCAATGATAATTTTCGTTACGTTCTTTAATCCGTGTTCAAATTGATAACGAATTTTTTCGTCTGTTGCCGTGTCAACTGCCGACGTAGAGTCGTCCAAAATGATAATTTTGGGGTCTTTCAATAATGCACGAGCAATGCAAAGTCGTTGCTTTTGTCCGCCCGATACGTTTACACCACCTTGTCCCAATTCCGTTTGATAGCCGTCGGGGAAAGAAGTGACAAAATCGTGTGCTTGAGCCTTTTTACAAGCGTCTTCAATTTGTTCTTGTGTGGTATCGGGGTTGCCCCAACGCATATTTTCTTCTATCGTGCCGGAAAAAAGCAAGTTTTTTTGCAAAACCATTGCAACGGCGTCACGCAACGTTTTTAAAGGATAGTCCTTTACGTTGCGACCGTCAACAAGCACTTCGCCTGTGGATACGTCGTAAAGACGGGCAATAAGTTGCACCAAAGTAGATTTGCCTTCGCCCGTACCACCAATGATACCCACCGTTTCGCCTGATTTAATTTCCAAATTGACGTCGGACAAAACGTAGTTGTCGCTGTCTTTTGCATAGGCAAAATTGACGTTTTTAAAGGAAATTGAACCACTTTCAATCTTTTCGGTGCTGTCGCCACCCGTGATGTCGGGGACTTCTTTGAAAATTTCGTCCAATCTTTCTGCCGAAGCACGGCTTGTGGTGACGTTGACCAAAATCATGGCAATCATCATCAAAGAGGACAAAATTTGCACCGTGTAGGTAAGTAACGAACTCAATGCGCCCACCGTCAAGCTTGTTGAACCAATCAAAATCATATTGCCACCAATACCCACCATTGCCAAACGAGTCATATACATAACAAGTTGCATAATGGGCATGACGAACACCATCAAGATTTCTGCTGAATATTGGCTGTTCATAACGTCGGTAACCGTGTTGAAGAATTTTTGTTTTTCCGTTTCTTCACGCACAAATGATTTTACAACACGAATATTTGTGAGGTTTTCTTGTACGTTTTCGTTGAGTTTGTCAAACTTTTTGAGCATTTTGGAAAAGCGAGGGTAGGCTTTTAGCATCAAAATGCCAATGACCGTTCCCAACACGGGCAAAGATACGGCAAATATCCAAGCCAAGTCGCCACCACGCACAAATGCCATAATCGTTGCAAAAATCAACATTGAAGGGGCGCGGAAGCAAATGCGAATAAGCATGGTATATACCATTTGAATATTTGTGACGTCCGTCGTGCAACGTGTTACCAACGAGGACGTTTGGAATTTGTCTATGTTGTAAAAAGAAAAAGATTGTATGCGAGAAAAAACGTCGTTTCTTAAATTGCGAGCAAAGGTCGTGCCACCACGTGCCGACAAAGCGGCTCCCGCAAAACCACAACCAAGTGATACTACCGACATAATTACCATCAAAAGACAAGTTGCGCCGATTTCAGCAAATACAACGTCTGCCGTTGCCGATTGTTCCAACAACGTTTGCACCTTGTCAATCATTTCCCCCATCATCATGGGAATAAGCACTTCCAACACCACTTCGCCCAACATAAATACAGGGCAAAGCAAGGTCACCAACCAGCAACCTTTTAAGGAAGGCATTATTTCACTGAAAAAACTTTTTTGTTTCGTCATCTAGTCGTTCTCCTTGTGTCGTTTAAATTCAGCAAAAGTTTCGTGAGTTATTTCTTTGTTTTCGCCCGTTACGTTGAAAATCAATTTGTCCAACAATGCGTTTAACGTGGCAAATTCTTCTTCGGAAAAGTCGCAAAACAACTTTTCGTCGTATGCTTTCATATTTTTTGCACTTTCTGCCAACGCCTTTTGCGCCGTTTCCGTCAAGGACAAGGTGTATTGGCGTTTGCTGTCTTGTGAAAGGTTGCGCTCCACCAAACCGGAGTTTTCCAATCGGTCAATGCTCTTGGCAATTGATGCAGGACTGACAAACATTTCACGAGCTAAATCGGCTTGGGTACAGCCTCTTTTTCGTTCAATGTAGGTCAAAATGGGCATTTGACAACCCATCAATCCCACGGCGTTTTGACGCATTGCTTCCCTTCTCAACAAGTGCAGAAAAAGGTGTTTTTTTAAGATTTGTGAATAGTCCATATAACTCTCCGTTCGTTCTTGTTAATCGGTTAACAGTTAGTCGGTTAACATACTGAAAATTATATTCCTATACTTGTTATATGTCAAACAATTGACCCATATATTTTTGACAAAAATAAAAGCATTTTGCAACTTTTTGTAAGGTATTTTTTTTGTATGCAAAATATGCTTTTAAAGTGGCTTTTTTATTGCAAAATGCGCCCTTCAAACTATCTTTTTTAATCAAAAAAAACGGCACAACGAACTTCGTTGTGCCGTAAATATTGATTAGATTTTTTTTGATAAGTTAGCTGTTTTTAGTCCGTTTTATCTATTTCTTTTGGTAAAATACCACGTTGTTGTCGCCCAACAAACTTTTTAGTTCGTTTTCAATGCCTATGCAACGGCGTACTTGACGTTCCAACTTGTATGCACGACCACCGATTTTTATCATAATGGGTAAATTTCCGGGGTAGTCGTCCAAAACTTTCAGTATATCGGCATACAAATCATCATCTCTTTCGTCCATTTTGAGCCAAAGGGTTACGCTGGGCGTTTCTTGTGTGGCCTCTTTTTTCTTTTGTTCCCACTCTTTTGTGGGCGCAACGTTTTCCAAAGGCTTTTTCAAGTCAACGATTTCCCTAATATTTATGCGATAGCCACTTGTTGTGGGCGAAAGCATACCTTTTAGTACCACAAAAGTGTCCTCGGCAATGAGATGCTTGAATTTTGACAATGCCGGTTCAAACATTCCCAATTCCACCGTTCCCCATTTGTCTTCAAGTTGGGCAAAGCAAAGTGATTTTCCTTCTTTGCTCTTTAAGTGGCGTACTTCACGGAGCAATCCACCACAGCAAACCATACGCTTTTGCAAAACGGGAGATTCTTCCTCTTCTTCATCTTCTTCCTCTTGGGAAGGAAGCATTGACGTGTCAAAGTTGAAGAAGTACGTCTTGTTGTGTTTGTCGTATTCGTCCAAAGGCGAGCCTGAAAAATAAAAGCCCAACGCTTCCTTTTCGTAAGCGTAAAGTTGTTGACTTTCAAACTCGGCAATGTTGTTTTTGCGTACCGTAGTAAAGTTGAGTTCCGGCATCATATCAAACAAGGAAACTTGTCCTGACGCACGGTTTTTGGCGCTGTCCACAATGGGTGTGAGCGATTCGCCATAGGTGTTGAGAATATCGGCACGAGTGCGAGAAAAACAATCAAACGCACCTGCTTTGATTAGGTTTTCTATCAAACGCTTGTTCAAAAACTGCCACGTCTTTTCAAACAAGTCTTCCATAGAAGAAAACTCTCCTTTTTGTTTGCGCACCTTTACAACGTCGTCAATGATACCCAAACCAACCGATTTGATACCTGCCAAGCCAAAACGTATGCCACCGTCTTCTACGGTAAACTCTGCATAAGACTTGTTTACGTCGGGAGGCAATACCTTTATTCCCTTGGACAAAGCATAGTTGATATACTTTTTGACGTCGTCGGCGTTTGTAATGCGATTGTTTAGCATTGCGCACAAAAATTCAACGGGATAATAGGTTTTTAAGTATGCCGTTTGGTACGTTATGTAAGAATAACTTGTGGCGTGTGCTTTGTTGAAAGCGTATGCCGAAAATTCAATAAGTCGGTCGTAAATTGTGTTTGCCGTTTCTTTGTCTATGCCGTTGGCAACGCAACCTGCAACCTTTTCGCCACTTTCCGTCGTTCCACCGTGAATAAAGAATTTGCGCAAGTCTTCCATCATTGCGTATTTCTTTTTGCTCATTGCATAACGCACGTTGTCTGCAAGTGCCAAAGAAAATCCTGCCAACTGTTGGACAATTTGCATAACTTGTTCTTGGTAAACGATGCAACCGTTGGTAACTTCCAAAATAGGCTCTAACTTTTCGTGGTCATAGTGAATTTTGCTTTTGTCCTTGCTACATTCCAAAAACTGTCCTACGTACTGCATAGGACCGGGACGGTACAACGAAATACCTGCGCTGACGTCTTCCATTGATTTCGGTTGGAAAGATTTCATCATATCGCGCATGCCTGCACCTTCCAATTGGAAAATGCACATCGTGTCGCCACTGCCTATCGTTTTGAAAACTTCACTGTCGTCGTAGTTGTGGTGGGAAAAATCCACTTCTACACCGTGATTTTGTTTTATATAGTTGATTGCCTTTTGAATATCGGTCAAGTTGGTAAGTCCCAAAAAGTCCATTTTCAAAAGACCTGCTTCTTCCACCTCTTTCATATTGAATTGAGTGGTAACCACGTCGTTGTTTGTTTGCAAAGGTACGTGGTTGCGGATAGCGTCGGAACAAATTACCACGCCTGCTGCGTGCATGCCCGTTTGTCTTGGCGAGCCTTCCAATCTCATTGCCAAGTCCAAAAGTTTGTGACTTTGAGGGGCATCGTAGGCTTCTTTCAATTCTTCCGAAATGACGGGAGGGGTGTCGGGTTTGTATGGTGCTTTGCCCAAAAGTTGTTTTATGGTGTGTTTGCCCATTTTGGGAACGTATCCCGACAAACGGTTTGCTTCGGGAATGGAAACACGCATAGCGCGTGCTACGTCCTTTATTGCGTTTTTGGCCGCCATCGTGCCAAAAGTTACAATTTGGGCAACGTTGTCGTGTCCGTACTTTTCGTGAACGTAATCAATGACTTCTTGACGTCTTTCCGAGCAAAAGTCAATATCAAAGTCGGGCATGGTCTTTCTTTGGGGATTGAGAAATCTTTCAAAATACAAATGATATTTGAAAGGAGGAACTTCGGTGATTTCAATTAAGTACGCTACCAAACTGCCTGCGCCACTTCCACGACCGGGGCCGACTGCAATTCCGTTGGTTTTTGCATAGTTGATAAAATCCCAAACAATCAAAAAGTAGTCCACAAAGCCCATGGACGTGATTACTGAAAATTCGTATTTGATTCGTTGTTGAATTTCTTCGGTAGGCTCTACCTTGCGTTTTTTAAGTCCCTTTTGAATAAGATTCCACAAAAAGTCTTCTGCCAAACTTCCGTCGGGCGTAACGTATTTGGGCAATAACTTTTCTCTTCCCAACGTTACGTCGCACTTGTCGGCAATGGACAAAGTGTTTTCCACCGCATCGGGAAGATCGGGGAAAAGTTGCTCCATTTCTTCTCTCGTTTTGAGATAGAAACTGTCGCCAAAAAATCTCATACGGTTTGGCTCGTCGTAAAAACTTGCCGTTTGTACGCAAAGCATCATATCTTGCACTTCGGCATCGTCTTGGTTGAGATAGTGAACGTCATTGGTGACAACAAGTGGAATATTAAATTCCCTTGCCAACTTGACAAGTTGGGGCATAACTTGTCTTTCTTCGGCAATGCCGTGGTCTTGCAATTCAATGTAAAAGTCTTCTTTGAAAAGGTCAAGATATTTTTTTAACCATTGTCTTGCTTCTTCAAGTCTTTCCAAAAGCAAAAGAGTGGGCAATTCGCCTGCAATACACGCCGACAAACAAATAAGTCCGTTGGAGTGCTTTTTGAGTGTTTCAAAGTCAATTCTCGGTTTGTAATAAAATCCGTCCACAAAACCGATGGAACTGAGTTTTATCAAATTTTTGTAACCTTCGTTGTTTTTTGCCAACAAAACCAAGTGGTGATATTCTCTTTTGGCAGAAGATTTTTGTGTCAAATCTTCGCAAACGTATAATTCACAACCCAAAATAGGCTTTATTCCCGCTTTTTTTGCCGTGTGATAAAAATTCCAAGCACAATACATATTGCCGTGGTCTGTTACGGCAACGGCAGGCATGCCAAGTTCAACGCAACGGTCAACTAAATCTTTGACTCGTGTTGCGCCGTCAAGAAGGCTGTATTCGGTATGTAAATGTAAATGCACGAAAGGTTTTTTCATATCTTACTTATTTTACAATAAAAACGTCGTTGTGCCAAGACCTTTGTGCCAAAAATTTTGAAAAATTACAACTCAATAATTTGCGACGTTCTTTTTAATCACCCTATTGTAAATTCCTTTTTTGCGTGTTACAATTAAAGTTGAAAGTAATATGACTTTGAAAAAATTTTGGAAAAACACCTTGATATTTTTGCTCGTTGCAATCTTGTCTTGCGCAACGCTTGTCGCTTGTTGTGACGACAACTCAGGTGGGGAGACCCCTCCTTCTTTTGACGACCAAAAAAATAAATTTGACGACGATTGGAAAAATTACGCATTGTCAAATATTTTGAAATTGCAAAATTTTGAAAACAACCTTCCAAATAATCCCGAAGACGTCCCCGTAACACCACCTGTAAAACCCGTTGACCCTACGATTGAAAAAGTGGACTTTTCCACAATGACGATGGTTTGCTTTGGTGACAGTCTTACTTATGGTTATGACCCACAAGGAAACGGTCTTGCCATTGAAAAACCTTATCCTGCACTTGTTGAAGAACTTTTGGGTCTTTATGAAGTGCATAACTGTGGACTTCTCGGCTCTACCTTGGCGTACGTATCTATGGCAACCTTTCCTATGACCGTTCTTTACGAGGGACTTCCGACACCTTGTGACATAATGGCAGTTTGGGGTGGCTCAAACGACTATCTCGCAACGAATATCCCACTTGGAACACCAACCGATACGGAACGCAACACCGTTTACGGGGCTTTGAATTTTTTTGTACACGAATTAACAAAAGCATATCCAGACGCCTATATTTTCTTTATTACTCCTTTCCAATTTCCCGGTTGCAATGAAATAAATGAAATGGGCTTTACTTTGGAAGACGTTGCCACTGCGATAAACGTGGTTGGTCAAATTCACGGAATTGACGTTTTGGATTTGTTTGAATTGGAAGAAATTCTTTATGATTTGACCACCGATCAAAGTGATGGCAAACACCCGTCGCAAGAATTTACCACAAACGTTACTGCACCACTAATTGCTCAATTTATTGTTGAAAATTATAAAAAACCTTTAAACAGCCAAACGGAATAAAAAAAACGATATCATACATAAAAAAATTAGACACTTAAAAAGGATAGCAAAAATTTTTGCTATCCTTTATATTTATTTTATTTCTTTTGAGAAAGTTCAATCAACTTGTAAAGTCTTTTGTTGACACAGTTTTTTGTGAGATTGAGTCGGGTGGCAAGTTCCAACAAAGTTGCTTCGGGATTGTTTAGGCGTGCTTCGGCAACTTCTTTAAGTTCGTCGCTGAGTTTTTGCAATTTGCCGTTGTTTTTCAACTTTTGAATTGCCAAAATTTGCTTTTCAGAAGCGGCAACCGTTTTATCTATATTTGCCGAGATGCAATTTGCTTGGCGATTGGCGTTGTTTCGTATGCTTCGCTCCACCAAAACGTTTTCCAACATAAGTTTTCCTGCCACTGCACCCATTGCAACAAGCATATTGCCAATGTGTTCGGCATCTTTGAGATAGAAAAGGACGCTTTCTTCCCTTTCGGTAACTTTGAAACCGTCAACGACACTTGTCAAAATTTCCAAAACTTGGTCGCACCACGCCACTTTGGGCAATGCAATTTCCAAGTGGTAACTTTGTGAAGGCGTCATATCTGCAATGGAGCCTTGCGCAGGTTTGGGAATTGTTACCGAACCAAAGGTGCAAAAAAGTCCCTTTATAAAGGCAGTTTTGCAACAGTTGGACATGGGGGGAATTGTGTCGCAAATTTCAACTGCTCCGTCCACCGTTTGCACCAAACCAAGTTTTTGGGCAACGTCACCGTCAAACGTAACGTCAAATTTTTGGTGTTTTCCCTTTTGTTCTTTTACAAGTTGGGGTGTGGAAGAAAGATGCTTTTGAGCAATATCACATGAAACTTGGGCAAGTTTTTCGTCACGAGTCGTCAAAGTGGGACAAAGTTGTCCGTTTTGCAAGTTAAATGATGACGAGCCACCCAAAACTGCCAACAAAAAACTTTGTTGACAACAGGCTCGCAAACCTTTCATATTTTTTAATATTTCATCTTTTACCGATTGTGCGTAGGTCATACAAATTCCACCTTTTTGCCGTTGTTGGCGACACTGTCTAAAATGCCCAACCTTTGGGCTACTGCCAAACCACGAGAAAAGTCGCCAACTCTATCTTTGGTGTGCGCATCCGAATTGATGATGAATTTTACACCCATTTGATAAAGTTTGACAATTTCTTCATCACTCATATTTATTCTTTTGCCGTTGAGTTCAATAAGCACGTTGTAATCAATGGCAACTTTGCCAATTTCCGTCATATCAAGAGGCAAACAATAACAAGGGTGAGCCAAAACGTTGACGTAACCCGTTTTGAGCGCTTTGACAAATGCCTTTGTGTACTTGTCCACCATTGACAAAGAAAATTTCTTTATACCCAAACTGCCCAAAAGGTTCAGTGCAAAAAAGTCGCCAATTCCTTTGGGCATTGCCGTTTTGTGATAACCCAAATTGACGTAGTCCAACGCCTTGGCTTGTTCACGTGTTAGGTCAATCGTTCCGTCCAAAGAATTTAAGTTGGCTTCTATACCTGCCAAAATTTGCAATTCGCTTGTTGATTTTGCCCTTATTTCTTGCAACAAGGCATTTTGCTTTTTGTGTGTCGTGCCTGCCGTAAGATGACTGTATCCGTGGTCAGAAATGCCAATTTGCACCAAGCCTTTGTTTTTTGCAGACAAAATTACTTCGTCAAGCGTTTGCTTGCCGTCTTTACTATTTGTTGTGTGCAAATGCAAATCTGCTAAAATCATAGTCAATCGTCCAAAATTTTTACTTCTTCTTTAAGAGTTACGCCGTATTTTTCCTTTACAACGTTTTTGACGTGAGAGATAACGTCCAACACGTCACTTGCTTTTGCGCCACCTTGATTTACAATAAACCCTGCGTGAACGTGCGATACGGCAACTTTGTTTATACCATAACCTTTTAAGTGGGCGTTGTCAATCAATTTTGCCGACGGCACCAAACCGTTGCGGAAAATGCAACCTGCACTTTTTAACATGGTGGGTTGACTTCGTGCCTTTTGCACTTTCATACTTTGCATGGTTTGTTTGATTTTTGCGCTATCATTTTTGTTGAGTTTTAGTTGTACGGCAAGGACAACCCACTTTTCCACCTGAAAAATGCTGGTGCGATAGTCAAAAAGACATTGCTCTTTAGAAAGCACCCTAACTTTCGTTCCGTCAAAAACCCAAACTCTTTTTACAACGTCTGCAATAGAGTGAGAAAAACAACCACTGTTGCCCACCACGGCTCCACCTACCGTTCCCGGTATGCAACAAGCAAACTCGCCACCACCCAATCCCCACTTTTGAAGGTTGAGCGCCAACAAGGGCATGGGCGTGCCTGCAGTAACCAAAACGGTGGAAAACAGTCGCTTTATTTTTGATACCTTTGTGGTGGACACTATTGCGCCCGAATACCCACCGTCACTTGCAATGACGTTTGTTCCACCTCCCAAAAGGTAGAATTTTTTGTTATCGTTGGTCAAAAATTTTATCGTTTTTACAAGTTGAGCGACCGTTTTGGGGTATATTACCCACTTTGCTTTGCCACCTACACCCATGCTTGTCAACACGCTTAAAGGGAAATCACGCCTAAAATCTATTTTGTTTTTTTGTAAAAACTTTTCTAACAATTTACACCTCTTTTGACTTTTTGTCAATATACCTTAATTTATGCAAGTAACCCCAAAAGAGTATCTTTTCCTAAAAACGACGCTTCTTTTAGCGCGGAAATTTGCTCCAAAGAAAGAAAAACCGACGTCGTTTTCGCCACGTTTAGTTGATTTTGCATTTCTTTGTACCACTCGTCGGTGTAATCGTTTCGTCCAACAACACTAAAAAGACCTGCACTTGTCAAAGTTTGTTGCACCTCGTCCGTTTGCAAAAAACAAGCAAACTCTTGCGCCAAATGGAAAAACTTCGTTCCACTTGCAATGCCTACGTACTGCACCAAATCGGTAAAGGGTGCAACTTGCATATACAATTTTTCCAACTTGCCACTTTCTATTCGTTGACTTAGTCGCCACAAATCTCGTTGGGTGGACAAAAGACATACGAATTTTCCCCTTACAAAATCTACGTACGTTTGGTATTGGTCAAAATTTTGCCTTTCCGCCTTGCCACAAACTAATGCCAACGCCACTTCCGTCAAGGTGGACTCCTGCGTGCCAAAATGCAACGAATCCAACGTAACGACGTTTTTGCCCACCTTTTTGGTTGTGGCAAGGTTTAGTGCGTTTTGGGGAAAGTTTACGGCATTTTGCAATGCACTTTGTCGCACAAAAAAGCAATAGCCACCACTTAAATAGGGCAAAGCGTATTGAAATCCGTTGACAACACCACCCTCTGTGAAATTTTCCGTTGACAAAACTCTACCTTCGTACGGCGTAAGAAGTGGCAACAGTCTTTCGCCTATTCCTTGCGAAAAACAAACTAAGTCAAAAGTTTTGCCTTGGTCAAGTAATTCAATGGCTTGGCTTTGGGTGAGATTTACAATATTGATTAACACCCCCTTGTTTCTCTTTTCAAAAAGAGTTGCCACCTTTTTTAGCCAATCGGCTTTGGAAATTTTGCCCGATGCAAAGTTGTCCACGTGCCAAAGGGTTATAAGTCGGTATTCACTTTGCACCGTCGCCGTGCTTGAAAGTTTGGGTATTGCAACAAACGTGGTAAAACAAACAAAAATTATCACCAAAATTAATGAAATAGTTTTCATATTAAATTATATGAACGTTTATGTTGAAAATTCGGTATTTACTTTTGCATTTGCTTTTGATATAATTTATACGTATGAAGTTTATTCATACTATTACAAAAGAAAATCAAGGAGAATTTGTTGTGAGTACACAAAATTCCGTTGGCAAAACCAACTTTCAACTTAATTACAAACGCACCTTTTTGGTGGGTTTGGCATTTTTCCTTATTTGTTTGTTTTGGGGCGTTTATGATGCAATCGTAGCCCTTACCCTCACAAATAAATTTGGGCTAAGCCAAACGTGGTCCGGTCTTATTTTGGCGTTGGACAACATCTTTGCTTTGTTTATGTTGCCCATTTTTGGCTCGCTTTCCGACAAGGCAAAAGGCCCTTTGGCTCGCCGTTGGGGAAAACGCACACCTTTCGTTTTGATTGGCACAATCGTGGCAGTTATTTGCTTTATCGGTATGTTTGCCGTTGATACGGCTCAAATTGCAGTGCTGGAAGATTTGCAAGACCAAAACACGGTGGCACAAACTTTGTGGCAAAGTGATACCGTTGTGGATAACCCCTTTTATGAAGACGAAGACAACGCATTGTCCACTATCATAAATTGGTTTGACACCAACACGGCACAAAAGGTTCCCGACGGTTTTTCCACCACCATCAAACGTGGTACGATACGTGAACTTTTTGATGAAACCGAAGGTCAAGTTGACTTTGCAACACTCACTCCCGAAGACGGCGCATTGTTTACCGACATTGTCGTTCCTATGCGCAACGCAATGGCAAAAGAGTTGACAACACAAAACTCTACTTGCTTGATTTGGTTTGTTATTATGTTGTTGTTGGCTCTTATTTCCATGGCAACTTTCCGTAGCCCCGCAGTTGCGTTGATGCCGGCAGTAACCATTAAACCTTTGCGCAGTAAGGCAAATGCAGTAATCAACATTATGGGTACGCTTGGCGGTGCAATGGTTTTGGCTTTTGGTATGGTGTTTGGTACAAGTTCCCCTTATAACGCACTTATGTCCTATTTGCCTTACGTCTTTGTCGTTTCGGGTATTATGTTGATTGCTTTGTTTATCTTCAAATTTACCATCAACGAACCCAAACTCGTCCAAGAAATGGAAGAAATTTCTCAAAAATTCGGGTTGGACAAAGTGGAAGAAGAAATTCAAAACCAAACGGAGCAAACGCGTGGCGTCAAAATGCCCAAAGCAAAACTTGCGTCTTTGCTTTTGCTTATGGCTTCCATATTCTTTTGGTTCTTTGGATATAACGCAATCACAAGCAAATTCTCCGTCTATGCAACAAACGTTTTACAAACAAACTTCAACTTGGCTTTGATTGTCGCACAAATTTCCGCCCTTATTGCCTTTTTGCCCGCAGGTATGTTGGCAAGTAAAATCGGCAGAAAAAAGACCATTTTGGGTGGTATCGTCCTTTTGGCAGTTTGCTTCTTCTTAGGAAACTTTGTAACGGCAAACTCCGGTTGGATTATGTTCGTTCTCTTTGCCTTGGCAGGCGTTGCTTGGGCTTCAATCAACTGCAACTCGTTGCCTATGGTGGTTGAACTTGCAACAGGCGCAGACGTAGGCAAATATACCGGTTGGTACTATTTTGCAAGTATGTCGGCACAATCCATCACTCCCATTTTCTCCGGCTTTTTGATGGACCAACTTGGTATGAAAGGCGTTTTATTCCCCTACGGCGCAATTTTCGTTGCACTTAGCTTTGTGACAATGTTGTTCGTTAAACACGGCGACAACAAAGCCGAAATGCCCGAAAGTGCTTTGGAAGCTTTGGGCGATGCCGACTAAGGCTTTTTGCCAACTTGCACCACCTTTTGCTTTGTGGCAAATTGATTGGTAAAAAACAAAAATTAAATTAATTGAGCAAAAATGAAAGAGTTTCTTTTGTTTTTGCTCTTTTTTTGTGTGTGAAAAATATCTTTTATTGTGACTGTTGAATTACCCGTTGAAACTGTCTTGCTTTTTTGATAAAATAAAATTTAGGAGTGTGAAAGATATGGATACTGAAACAAAATGGTATTTAATTGATAATCGTATTCTTGGAAAAAGAGATAATTTGGGGGACTTTATTTTTAACAATGGGCATTGGGAAAATGACACAGATCATTTGATTGGAGATTGCTTAATTGGATATGACCCCTACGAAGTGGCTTGTTATGCCTTAGGAAATACAGAAATTATGGCTAGAATTAAAGAAATTCCCAAGGAACAAGCCATTAAATTTATTAGAAAAAAACTCAATAGTTTAAACCTTGAACCCTTTCTAAAAAATACATTACCTAAGTAAAAAACATCAACGAGGGACGGGGCGCCTCAATTTTTTGGAAGGGGGAACGATTGGGGTGGGGAAGAGAGATAACGAGTTTTTTTAATTACAAACTTTTTCTTAGTGGAGCGTATAGGCTTTTGACTGCAAAAAAAAGACCTTGTACAAAGTACAAAGTCTTTCTTTTCTCAATACAAAGTTATATAAAAATATAAAGTTGTATCAAGAGAAAACGCAATTGGCCTTTACGTTTTCTTTACAAATATAATTTATTTAAGAGGTAAAAAAGTTTGTCTTAATTGTGGAGTTGAAATTATGCTTTATTTTGAATAGCAGTTACTTTTTATCGGTTGTGTTTGAATATACAAGAACAATTTTTCAAACACAACCGATTTTTATCTAGGAGTTCATTGTTGACCAGTAAGCCTTGTGAGCAATCGTAATGCTCACTAATTGAAAAAGCGGAATAATATCTTTTTTACAATGCGTTCTTGTATATTAGGAGTTTTTATGCCTTACGGCTGGATGGGAGTCAAATTTTACCTTGTTTTTGTCAAAGAAAAATTTGTTTTTTTCTTTTTAACTTTAAGGTTTTGCCTGACGGTTGGATTGTAGAATAGTTTAA
>JAGBWW010000001.1 GCA_017629595.1 Clostridia bacterium
AAATACCGCCTGCAATGTGTGCTACTTTACAAGTTTCGCCAATGACACCGGAAACGCCCGTTCCCAACAACAAGTCAACGACGCTGATTGCACCAAGGTCGCCGGACAAAATTGCGCCCGTCAAAGGTGTTGCGCCCGTTGTCAACGTGGACGTGTTGATTGCATCTACGTTTGTTGCAATCCAACTGCCACCAAACGTTGCGCCAAAGGAAATAAATGCAAAAATTCTACCTGCAATGGCAGGGTTTACAAGGTTTCTGCCTGTGCCACCAAAAATCATTTTGACTGCTACGATTGCAAATATACTTGCCAAAACGGGTACGTACCAAGGGCAATTTGCCGTCAAATTCATACCGATGAGCAAACCTGTAACAACCGACGTATAGTCAAATTGTTCCAAAATGTAATTGATGGGTTTTTTTGTAAGAAGTAAATATACGATTTCGCTTGCTACTGCTGATACCGTGGAAAGTGCCAACACCAACAATGCGCTCCAACCAAAATAGATGCAACCTGCAACACATGCCGGAAGAAGGGCAATGACAACTGCAAGCATAATCTTTTTTGTTGTAAGACTGCATCTTACGTGAGGAGAAGAGGAATAAATAAGACTGCTCATATTACTTGTTCTCCTTTGCTTTTTCTGCTCTTATTTTTGCTTTTGTCAAACGAATGCTTTGTACCAAAGGACGTTTTGCAGGGCAAACGTATGCACATGCACCACATTCAATACAGTTGAGTGCACCGTATTTTTGTGCGCTTTCCAAGTCGCCTGCGTTGGAATACAATTCAATGTAAACGGGTTCCAACTTCATAGGGCAAATATCAACGCAACGAGCGCAATTGATGCAGTTGGAAGGTTGAGAACAATCGCAAGACTTTTTGGTCAAACAAAGCAAGCCTGAATCAGTTTTTGTGGTTGCAACGGACAAATCTGCAAATGCAAAGCCCATCATAGGACCACCGGAAATGATTTTTGCTACGTCTTCGGTGGTACCGTTGCAATAATCAATGATTGCAGAGACGGGTGTGCCGATTTTGACTTCAAGGTTTTTGGGAGTTACCACTGCGTCGCCTGTTACGGTTACGATGCGAGAATACAATGCTTTGTTAAGGTAAACTGCATCATATACGGCAACTGCCGTTGATACGTTTTGTACCACTACGCCGACAGATGCGGGTAATGCACCACATGCAACCACTCTTTTGGTGCAAGCATAAATAAGTTGCTTTTCTGCACCTTGGGGATATTTTGTTTTGAGAACGTCAACACGAATTGCTTGGTTTTCGTGTTTTTTCAAACATTCAATTGCTTCGGGTTTGTTTGCTTCAATACCGAAGATGATTTGATTGACGCCCAATGCTTCTGCCATGAGCATTGCACCTTTTACAACTTCTTCCGTTTTTTCAATGAGCAAACGGTTGTCGCAGTTGAGATAAGGTTCGCATTCTGCTGCGTTGATGAGCAAGGTATCCACACTGTCGCGAGGTTGCAACTTGACTGCTGTGGGGAATCCTGCGCCACCCATACCGACGATGCCGGCAAGAGCAATTCTTTCCAAAATTGTTTGTTTGTTGACTTCTTTCATCGCGGGCAAGGTTTCTACTTCTTGCTTTTCTGCCGTGTGAACGTGAATACATTTGGACAACGTGCCTTGTGCGTTGGGTCTGTCGCAAATTTCTACCACTTCACCTGCAATGGATGAATAGACGTTTGCCGAAACAAAACCACTTGCTTGAGCAATAAGTTGACCTGCTTTTACTTGGTCGCCTACGTTGACGACGGGTGTTGCAGGTGCACCGATGTGTTGACTTAATGAAAAATAATAGTCAGGCACAACGAGCATTTGCTCAATGGGTGCGTTTTCGGTCAAACTCTTAAAGTCGGGAACGTGTTTCCCTCCCTTAAATGTTTTCATTTGAGCCTCCTAAAAATTATTGTTGAAAGTTGAGTCCAGTTGTAATGTGTTTATATATTACATACTGAGCCATTGTATATAATATAACACAAAGGTTTTTCAATGTAAACCTTCAAGGTGGACTTTTTTTTTGTTTTATTAAATATATTTTTCTTTTTGGGGAAGATAATTTTAGAAACTTGAAACAAACAAACCGTTTTTTCACAAAAAAATTCAAGGAAATTGACTGTATTTTTTTCTCTGGTTAACTATGTAAAAAGAGGAAATTTTATTTTATTTTTTCGGTGAAAAACAAGCAGTTTTCGTGTAAAAAGAAACACCCTTAACAAAGCAAAAATCCCTTTGAAAAAAGGGTAAAAAAGGGAAATTTCTTTGAAAAAAATTGGATGCAACAAAGGGTTTTTGCATCCAAAATTTTAGAATTTTATTACGTTTATAAAATGCAATATTTTGCATAATTTTGCTGTTTTTAGACAAAATTTATGCAAAATTCGTCAATTTAGTTGGACAACGCTCTTTTAAGTTGAAAAAGCCCACAACACAGCAAAAACACTCCGAACAACACCCTTAAAAGGTGGTTGTCCACGAGCGTTGTCATAAAGGAAGAGGCTATTGCAAATATGATTGCAGGCAGAGTCAGCCAGCCAAGTTTTTCCGTCTTTACAAGTCGGTTTTTTGCATGTATTAAAAGGGCGAAAACGCTCATTGGTAAAAAGGAAATTAGGTTGACGGCTTGGATGGTTTTTTGGGGTAAATCAAAAAAAGACAAAAGGGGTACCAAAAGGGTGCCACCACCCATACCCATACCACCGATTATGCCTGAAACAAAGCCACTTAAAATAAGCCAAATAGTCACGTCTTTTACCCCCTTATATTTAAGAAAACATCATTTTTACGCCCCCTGCAATAAGCAAAAGGGCAAAGATAAGTTTGACAATTTTGTTGTTTAGGTTGCTCAATGCAACGGCACCAACGACGCCTCCAACGGTTACGCCAAGAGTTACCCACAAAGTAGTTTTCCAATCCACGTAGCCTGCAATAAGGTACACCACACAAGACACCACAGCCAAAGGTAACACGATAATTAACGCCGTTGCCTGTGACTGCTTTTGCGAAAGATGGTAGTTACTTAAAAGTACCGAAACAAAAACCACTCCTGCGCCACTTCCTAAAAATCCGTTGACTGCTCCTGCCAAACTGCCGTAAAATATAGATGAAAATTTTGAAAACTCTTTTTTCATTTTTCTCCTCAAAAAAATTTGTCAACTGATTTCGCATAAAAAATGTTGATAAATTTTGTTAATAAGTTATATATAATAATTGATTTTATTTTTATTTTGTATTAAAATGAGTGTTAGTATGTGGGCTTGTGCCCATTTACTGCTTTGAAACAAATATAACTAACTAAAAGGTACAAATTATTATGAGCAAAAAAAATGTAGCAACAGAGGTCGCAGTTGACCTCAACTTGAAAAAAAGAAGAGCGTTGGTCATCATTATCATCAGCCTTTTGACAGCAATCATTTTGACTGTTTCCATCATTTTGGCTGTTTATGAAGCACCCGCACCTGATTTCAACAATCCCACTTATATCGGTGGCGATGAATCCAGTTTGGAAATTTCCAACGGTGACTTTGCTTTCGTTAAAGAAGAAGGCGTTTTGGCACCCTTGTCCGCAAAAGACTGGAACGTGGTCACTTTGGACCAATCTTCTTACGACAACGTAAAAGATAAATATACCGATTTTATCATTGGTTACAACCAAACGAAAGCAACCTTGGGCATCATCAACGTTGACCAAGACGTTTGGGCAACCGTTTCCCAACAATTGGCTTTGAGTGGCGTTTCCGTTTCCAACCCCAACTCCCCCGAAGACATTGATGACGACGGCGTTTCCATCAGCGATACAAACGTATATATGATTCACCACCACAGCGCATATGCATCCAGCATCTATTCCGATTCCGTTGCATTTGCATCTTCCACATATAACAAAGTCTCCGTCAAAATTAAGTTGCAAAACGTAACGGGCGACGGCGCATTTGTTATGATCAAAAAGATTGCAGCAACGTCTTCCAACAGTGCTTTGGAAAATTCTTCCACGGGCGTTGCAGGTCAACAATGGTTGGCATACCAACTTCACATTGACCAAGCAACCTTTGACGCAATGAGCAAAGATGCAAACGGCTATGCAACGGTTACACTTTACGTCTTTAACCTTTCCAACGTATCTGCAACAACGTACGTTCAAGTTGGTCTTGGCGACGTATATAACTACACCGAAACAAACGCAACGGCAGGTAGCACAGGCACGTTGTTCGTTGACGAAATCAGAACGGAAACTTGCACGGCAGCCGAATACGTTGAACACAGAGATGATGGTACAACAGCATACACCATCGCTTCCACCGACACAGACGACTATTCCGTTTTGGCATCTTCCGCAATCTCTGCATCCACAACAAGCTTTGACACATACAAAAACGATGCAGGTAACGCATTCTATTCCAACGGTTTGTTGCCTTTCATTGCAGGTGCAGAAAACCACGACGGCACAATTTATTACACAGAAAGACTTTCCGCAAGTGATACAAGTGAAAAATCTTTGTCCTTTGACCTTGGCACAATCGCAGGTCCCGACACAAACGATTGCTATCACGTAACGTTCTGGATGCGCGTTGTAACACCCACCAACAATGCAAAAGCAGTTGCAAATATCTACGTCGTTGACGAAGACGGCAACTACACCTTGTTGCAAACGGCAAGTGCAGTCAAAAACGAAGATTTGGAAGACGACCACCACAACGGTTGGAAACAATATCACCTTTACATTCAACCCGGCAACATTGACCACGAAGTTACAGTTGAAATTTTCTTCGGTGACAAGACAGGTTACGTTGCAGACAGTGGCAACCCTCCCGTTGGTAAAGTTTTGTTGACGGAAGTTAAATACGAAAAAATTACACGTAGCGCATACGAATCTTCTTCCAAGAGCGGTATGTCCATCAACTTGGGCTCCACAACAAACGCAACAACGTCTGTTACAAACGGCTCTTTCAACAGTCTTCAAAATTTGAGTGCACTTGATGCAAGACTTCCTTCCAGCTGGTCTTTCGTTTATGCAGGTCAAAACACACTCACAAGAGATCCCGCATCTCAAATTGAAGTTGCTCACCACATTGGCGCATCCAAAGTTGAAGTTCTCTCCAGCGAAATTTTCGCCCCTTCCTTTGACGATGGCAACAAAAACGTTTTGAAGATTACAAACAACGTCGCAACAACGGCAGGTGTTTTGAGTTCTTCCATCACAATCCCCGCACACAGCTATACTGTTCTTACCGTTTATGCAAAGGGCGAAGGCAATGCAGTTCCTTACATCTATTTGTATGACGTAGAAGATTACTCCATCATCGCAAGTGTTCAAGGCGTTGCAAACAACGACAATCTCTTCTTGGAACCCTTGTACGCACCTTTGGATGACCCTGACCAAAACAACGGTTTTGTAAAATATCACATCTTCGTCGTAACAGGCGACACAAGCATGTCCGTTGCATTTGCATTGTTCAACGGTGCATTGAACGAAGATTGCACTTCTGCTTCCACACAAGAAGGCACGGTTTACTTTGACCTTGCAGCATTCCAAAATTACAGCACGTACGTAAGAACATACGAATATAACGACGATCAAACAGATTACATCTACGACGAAAACGGCAACGTCAAATACGAAGACGAAGTTTCCGACGACCTTGATTACGCAATCGGTTTGGTTGGCAACGTCTATGGTATCAACACAGATAACGGCGACACATACTATTTGTATGACAACGTTACAGTTTTGAACAACCAAAGCGTTTTGGATGCACCCGAAATTGAAATTGAAGAAGACGAAGACGACAAACTTGACACACCCACAACAGACAGCAAAGTTGACGCAGGTTTGATTCTTTCCATCATTTCCTCTTCCTTGTTGGTTTGCGCATTGCTTATCGTAATCGTAGTTAAATTCTTCCCCGTAACAAGAAGACGTGCTCTCTAATTTGAAAACCTAATTAAATAAATTTAGCCCATCGCACAAAGCGATGGGCTTTTTTATTGCACCACTTTTTGCCGTGGGTTTGGGCAAGGGGATGGGTGGGGGAGATATAAAATAAATCAATTATTAAGATTGTGGAAGTATTTTTTTATTTGTCTTTTTGTTTTGTGTTGTGGCTTTGGGCAAAGTTGGGGCAAATTGTTGAAGAATATAAAATAAGAATAAAGGAAAGGCTAATTGAAAGTTTTTTAAACCCAGCCTTGACATTTTGGCTTGACTGTGCCTTTGTAAGGATGGGGGAGAAAATAGAGAGCCCTTTTCTCTTGCCGTTTGTTTTGTGAGAAAAAGCCATTGAATTTTTGCGTTTTTTTTGATATAATAAACTTAACTAAGATTAGTTTTTTGAGGCAAACAAATGAACAGCGTAAATAAAACTTTATATATACCTTTATATGGTAAAGCGTTCGTAAGCAAAAAAGGACTGTTTCTTGACGATAAAAAGGCGGAGGAAATTTGGAACGCCGAAAAACCTATGCTTTCAGGAAAAGCAAAGTCAAAATGGCTTGCATATTATATGGGTATTCGTTCTGCCGTATTTGACGATTGGTTGAGACAACGCATCGCAGAAAACGAACAATGCACGATTATTCATATCGGTTGTGGCTTGGACAGCAGAGTTTTGCGAGTAGGCTGTGCCAATCAAACGTGGTACGACGTGGATTTTTTTGACGTTATTGAAGAAAGAAAACTGTACTATTCCCAAACCGGCCACTATAAAATGATTGCAAAAGACGTAAGAGAAGATAATTGGCTGGAAAATATTCCCGAAACAAAGTGCGCCATCGTCGTAATGGAAGGCGTCAGCATGTATTTGTCTATTGAGCAATTGCACAAACTTACGACAACGTTGTGCGCTCATTTTGAAAAAGTGTCACTCTTGATGGATTGCTACACCACGTTGGCTGTCAAAATGTCAAAAATCAAAAACCCCGTAAAAACCGTTGGCGTTGACAAAGTTTTTGGCTTGGACAAACCCGAGTTGTTGCAACAAGGCAATTTCGTTTACCAAAAAGAACACTCCATGACACCCCAAAAATACGTTGACGAATTGCGTGGTATGGAAAAATTTATTTTTTCAAAATTGTATGCAGGAAGTTTGTCTAAAAAACTTTATCGTCTGTTTGAATATAGAAAAATATAAATTGCATTTTTTAATTTCGCCTTTTGCATAAGTCAAATTAGAAAACACAACTACCACTTTGTTTGGCAAAAACAGCATAAACTTAAAAGAACACTTGTATTTGCTTAAATTTACACAATAAAAAGAACGAATTGGTCTTATGGTGCCGATTCGTTCTTTTTTTTATAGTTATAAGGGCTTTGTTTAGCCCATTTTGCGTTTGACTAGTCAAATGCGATGTTCGGTACGTTGTGGGACTTTTTAAATTCCACACTATGAACGTCGCCTATTTCTTTTGGGTTTGCTTGTCTAAAAAATATATTAGTTTTGCTTTTCGTTGGAGAAATATGGACAACGTATGCCAATACATTGTTTGTTTAACGAATAAAAACCGCACTTGACGTCGGTCAATTCCATATCTATTTTATACTTTTCTTTTACGAATTGAACGGCTTGACTTAAAGAAAGAAAAGCGTTTCTTTTGCAACATCTTGGCCCACCTATTGCGCTCATTTTGTTTATTGCCATTGAGGTGTATTGCATATCGTCTTTGTAATAATCCGTTGCACTTAACGGCCCTACTTCGTGAATAATTGACAATGCTGAACCTACCGACGTGGTTGAGCCACATACTCCCCAATGCCCACACATTGCACCCGGCATCTTTATTGTTCTTTCGGCCAGTTCGCTTAAAGCAGAATCCAATTCAATTTTGCCACCGGCATTTGCATAGGCAACCAAAAAACACGCCCCATCCAAATAATGATGTTCCGGACCGTGTACGTTTACGAAGTCTTTTTTCATAAGCGAGATGGCAATGGTTATTGGATTTTTGCTTGTGTGCTTTTTTACTTCTTCATTTATCAACTTATATTTGTCAGTCAACGTGTATTCCATAATTTTCTCCTCCTGCAAATATTTGTCTTTTTCGTGTGGCAACATTATATCAAAAAAGTTGTGCAAATTCAATACTGTTTGGAAAAGAAAAAACGTGGCAAGTTTGTTGTGATTGTCAAATGACAATAAAAAAGCCGATATGGATTTGTTGCCTATCGACTTTTTTTTACGTAATGAGTATTTAAATTTTATATTTGATTTTTATTCCCAATCTTCGGGGCAAGTGCGATTGTTTTTGAACCAATCGGTATCTTTAAGTTTGGTATCCACGTTGCTACATACCACAACTACACCATCTTTGTTGGACGTGACAATGATTGTGCCGTTTAACGATTGGAAACCATCGTCAACGTATTTGTTTTTGCTTTGATTCCAAGAAACAATGCCCACCGTTGTTACGTAAACGTTTTCGGTGTGTTTTGCAATTCGGTCAATAAATGCTTGGGTGGGGAAGGTGTTTTCCAAATTTTGAGTGTATTCCACTGCACCTGCACAACAGCAAACACAAACGATTTCGGGAGTTATTTCGTCAAGCAAACAATCGTTGCTACTTGTTTTTGAACCGTGGTGACCTGCTTTGAACAAATCTACGTGAGGCAAATCGTTAAGGAGCGCCAAACTTTCTTCACCGTGTGCTTCCAAGTCGCCAGTAAACAAGAAATTGCGTTCGCCGTGAGAAAACATAATGCAAAGAGAATAATCGTTTTCGTCTTCCGTTTCTTCAAAGTAATATTTTTGCTTCAAAAGAGTCATCGTGACGCCACTTTCTTCGTCTAAGACAAATTGGTAGTTTTCAGCATCAACGTTGGGGATTAAGTCGGTTGACGTGTAGTGCGTTGCTCCATTTGCAACTTCTTGGTCACGCTCGGTAACGTATCTGTTGTACGTTGCCGAATTTGTGTTGTGAAGGGAAAAGTCAATGATAACTTCGCATACGTACATATCAAAAATGCTATCGTACGTGCCGTTGCCTGCGAAACCTGCAATGTGGTCTTGGTGAGCGTGGGTGGCAATTACGTATTCCAACGTTCCGTCGGTGCAATATTGGTCAACGTACGATTTGATGACGGGTGCGCTGTTTGGACGACTGCCTGCATCAATCAAAACGTCCACGTCGCCAACCTTTACGTAAACGCTATCGCCCGTGTAGTTGTTTCCCAATTCCAAAAAGTGGAAAGACAATTCGCCACTTGCAATGACGGAAACCTGTTCATCTTTGGGCGCTTCCACAAAGAAGTATCCTGCAAAAGTGCCAACAAAACCAATTATAAATGCCAAAATGGCACAAATAACGTTGTTTATGCCTTTTTTGTTATTCTTGGACTGTGACGTCTTCGTTGACATCAGGCTCACCTCCTTGTACTGTCACCACACGATAGACGTAAAATTCGCCGTATCGCAAGTCTTCTACCGTGTAGGTTATTATATACGTTCCTGCTTGGTTGACGTCAACCGAATCAACGATTTGGTCGCCAAGTTTGATGGTCAACTTTGCATTTGATGAAATATCTCGTCCCATAGAAACGATTTTTACACCTTCATCAAGATATTCTTCGCCAAGAGATACCACCACTTGCTTTTCGCCAACAAGTTCAAAGGTGTCGTTTGCACAAAGCGCATTGAAAGTAAATACTGCCAAAACTGCGCCCAAAACAAAGAAAACTACAAAAACAAAATAGGTTGTGCGTTTTGATTTGCTTTTGGGAATTGAAGTGGAACTTTTTGCCGATTTTTCGTCATCGCCATCAACAATATCTTTGACAAAATCCAAAACGTCTTTGTTTGTAGATTTTTTCGTGGAGGTTTGGGACGTTGACTTTGTTGATTTTTTCACTGTTTTCTTGTCATCATCAACGACCTCTTTCTTTGTTGACTTTTTCGTTGATGATGTTGTTGACTTTTGGGAAGACTTTTTTGAAGTCTTTTTGTCATCGTCGCCATCAACAAGGTCTTTGACAAAGTCCAAAACGTCTTTTTTCGTTGATTTTTTTGCCATAATATTCTCCTTATTTTACGTTGAGAAACATTTTTATTTCTTCCATTTTTTCCATCGTTGCACGATAGCCTTCTTCTATCATTGCTTCTACGTCACCGATTGCCGTGGATTTGTATTGTTCCAACATTGGTTCGATAATTACGTCGGAGTTCATTTGTCCAACGTACACGGTGGATTTGGTTACAATGTTCCACGTTGCAACAAGTTGGGAAAAAACGTTCAATTTTTTGGTGCCTTTGCCTCGTGTGTGATTTAGGTCCACCGATACAACAAACTCAGCACCCATTTGACGGACAATGTCGCTGGGCATATTGTTGAGAAGCCCACCGTCCACCAAAGACTTGTCGTCCATTGCCACCGGCTTGAAAACGAAAGGCACGGCGCAACTTGCCGAAACGGCTTTTGCTACGCTTCCTTGTTCCAGCACCATTTCATTTCCTGTATATAAGTCCACGGCAACGCATTTGAAAGGAATTTTTAAGTTTTTAAATTCCACGTCGCCAATAAGCCGTTTTGCCAAGTTTTCTATATTTGCCGAATCGTTGCCAAAGGGCAAAATGCCTTTTATCAAGTCGTTTTTCTTGACCGTTTTGGCAAATTCAATCATTTCATTTGCACTTTTGCCACATGCGTATGCCGATGCAACAAAACTGCCTACGCTTGTTCCCGAAACAAAATCAAATTTGATGCCGTTTTCTTCAAAGGCTTTAATTACGCCAATTCCTGCAAAACCACGAGTGCCACCACCTGAGATGGTCAAGCCAATTTTGTGGTTGAGCTTTTTGTATTTTATGCCGTTTATTTGTGTCGTTTGGCATTTTTCCGCCAATTTAACAACGTCCATTGGCTTTTTGGCAAACAAAGTGCCACCTGCATCTTTAAGTTGCTTTTTGTCTTGGTATCCCCACAAAACGGAAATGCAATTTACACCTGCGTTTTGTGCCGTTTTTACGTCCACGTCGCTGTCGCCCACGTAAACCACGTTTTGGGGTGCAACCTTTGCTTCACTCATAATTTCCAACAATCCAATGGGATTGGGCTTGCGCTTGGTGAAGTCTTTTGTGCCACGAACGTACTTGAAAATATCGCCAAAAAAGTGTTGCGTGATTAATTTGCAAAATCCGTGTCCTTTGTTGGAATAGATTCCCAATTCATAACCCAACTCTTTCAAACTATTAAGCATTTGCAAAACGCCTTTGTAAATGGTCGTTTTTTCGCACAAATGGTTGTCATAGTACTGCGTGTGCAAATCAAGCGCTTGTTCCGTCAAGTGCTTTTTGTCAAAAGGCAACGCCTTTTCCATAAGCACGATGGCGCTGTTGCCAATAAAAGAGCGAACTTCTTTTTGCGTACGCATTGGACAACCCAACTCATGCATGGCAAAATTTACGCTTTCG
>JAGBWW010000037.1 GCA_017629595.1 Clostridia bacterium
ATGCGGGTTTTTGTGCCGTTGCGCTAAGTTCCACTCCTTGTGGCGTTGCTACATAAAAAGGCAACTTTAGACAAAATTTCGCATAAAATTTTCTTTCAAAAATCAAATTGACGTGCATACTCTATGCACGTCAATTTTTATTTATGGAGAAAGTTAATTATGAAAAAGTTTTGTATTATTGCCCTTGTTTGTCTGGTTATTTTGGTTGTTGTTTTGGCTTGTTCCGTGGGGCAAAACGACCAATTTGTAAGAATACATATTCGTGCAGACAGCGACGAAATGGACGCCCAAAACGTGAAATACGCCGTCAAAGATGCCGTTTGCGACTATCTCATACCCCTTTTGGCGCAAACGGAAAACGCCACCGAAGTAAGGGCTATGTTGCAAAAAGAAAAGGCAAACGTGGAAAAAATTGCCAACGAAGTTTTAAGAAAATGGGGCTTTGATTATACTGCAAAGGCCGTTTTGAAACAAGAATATTTTCCCCTTCGCACCTATGGAAATTTAACTTTGCCCGACGGTGTTTATTGGGCGTTCATTTTGGAACTTGGAGAAGGTCTTGGCGACAATTGGTGGTGCGTTGCCTATCCGCCTTTGTGTTTTGTAAACGGCGAAGGAGATTTTGGAAACGTAACGTACAAAAGCAAACTTTTGGAGATTATTGAAAATTGGTACAAAAATAGATAGTTTGACATATTTTTTTTGCTCCTTCGCAAACTAAAACAAAAAAAGGAGGCAAAAAAAATGGCAAACAATCAAAGACCGACTTGGCAAGCAGTCGTTTTGTTGGTGTTGGTGATGACCTTGGTGCTTGGTGCCGTCATCTCTCCCATTGCTTACGGGGCTGTATTGAAACAAGGCTCACGGGGCAGTGACGTATCCACCATGCAAAACAAGTTAAAGCGTTGGGGCTACTACTATGGCTCGGTTGACGGAATTTTTGGTGCGCAAACGCTCAATGCCGTCAAATATTTTCAACGAAAAAACGGCTTGACGGCTGACGGAATTGTAGGAAGCAAAACAGCGTCGGCATTGGGTATGAAACTCTCTGGTGCAACCAATTCGCAAGGGGTAACAAGTAGCGACTTGTATCTTTTGGCGTGTTGCATATACGGCGAAGCACGTGGCGAAAGTTACACGGGAAAGGTGGCAGTGGGCGCTGTCGTTATGAACAGAATTCGTTCATCTTCTTTTCCCAACACCATTTCGGGTGTAATTTATCAAAAGGGTGCATTTACCTGCGTAGATGACGGACAAATCAATTTAGGTACGAATAGCGAGTGCCAAAAGGCAGCGCAAGACGCATTAAACGGTTGGGATCCAACGGGTGGTGCAATATACTATTTCAATCCCAACACGGCAACAAGTGCTTGGATATGGTCCAGACCACAATTGACCACCATAGGAAAGCACATTTTCTGTGCATAAGGAGGCAAAAATGGTTAAAGCAAAACGTATCAAAAACTTTTGGATTGCATTTTTTGCCGTTATGACGGTGTTGTCTGTTGCCCTTTGCATAATATATTCCACTTACTATCAAAAGGTAATAAGAGATATGTCGTCCAACACCGTTGACGACGAAAACTTTTACAAACGACAATTGGAAAACAAATATCAGCAATCCACCTATCAACTTGTGGACAGTGTCAAAAATATAGAAGTCAATTTGGGCAAGGCGCAGGCAACGAGTGACAAAGGGCAACAAGCCGAGTGTTTGCTCAAAGCAAGTGCCTTGGCGCAATCGGCAGTGGGCGATATGTCTTATTTGCCCATTGAAGACAGTCAAAATGCCGAAACAATTTACAAATATCTCAACCAAGTGAGTGACTTTTGCGCATATTTGACAAAACAAATTGCACAAGGGGAAGAATTAACTGCAAAACAACGTGCAAGTTTGGGACAACTTAAAAGAATTTCCAAAAACTTTTATGAAAGTTTAAACAAAATGGCTGTGAGCAACGACTCAATGGCAATAACAAACAGCATGTTCCAAAACGGAGCCAATATGCTCAACGATTTCGTTGGCGACGTAAAAACTAACGTGTTTGAATACGACAAACTCATTTACGACGGTCCTTTTTCCGACAGCATAAAAACACACGGATACAAAGTTGGCACGTCCAAAACGGACACAATCCCCCAAACGATACAAGAACTTTTCAAAGATTACGGAGTGCAAAGCGTTGATTTGGCACGAAAGGTAAAAGGCCAACCCATCGTGGAATACACTGTGACGTCGGACAAAGGCATCTTTGACGTAGATATGTTGACGGATGGAAGATTGTTGGAAATTTCTTCGGCAAATCCCGATGGAAACAGCAATTTGACCAAGGAACAAGCAATAGATATTGCAACGAAATTTGCCCAAAAAGCAAACTTTGACGTTGAAGCCATTTGGGTATCCAAAGAACAAGGCAACTTGTACTACGTAAATATGGCTTGCGTTCAAGACGATATCATTATATATTGTGATATGGTAAAAGTCAGCGTATCTGCAACGGACGGCTTGGTGGTGGGTTTGGAAGCAAAGTCCTATCACAAAAACCATCAAGAGCGAAACTTGTCATTTGACGACTTTGACGAAGGCAAAGCAAAAGAAGCAGTCGGCAAGAATATAAACGTGGACAGCGTAAACAAAGCTTACGTTGAAAAAAATCAACAATACTATTTGTGTTATGAAATAAGTGGCACTATTGGTGGCGACCAATACTTTATTTATTTGGACAAAGATACTTTAAAGCAAATACAAGTGTTTAAGGTAATCAAAGGCACCGAAGGCTATACGGTAATTTAACCAAAAAACAGGCAACACGTTGCCTGTTTTTACATATAATTGTATTGACAATAACTATTTCAAGTATTAAAATGAAAAAGATAAAAATTATTTTCTCATTTTTGTTTATTTTCATTTACTTTTTATCAAATTTTTATTAAATTTTCTTATTATCTTATCGGAGGGAAAATGGCATCTTTTAACAACGTAAACGAACTTATTGCTACTCTTGAAACCAAGACTGTGTCTGAAATGCGTACTTTTGCACGCACGGAATTTTCCATTGTGCCGGGCACAAAGAAAAAAGAGGAACTCAAAGCCGAAATTGTTGCAGTATATTTGGGCGAAAAGACGCCCGAAAAACCTCGCAAATCGGGTCGCCCTACCTTAAATAGCAACGTCGTGGAAAAAGAAGTTGACGATATTAAACAACCTGAAGTGGAATTTTACACAAATCACGAAGAAACTTTGCAAGAGGAAGAAGACGATTACACCGTA